>JADYXV010000333.1 GCA_020853995.1 Novosphingobium sp. | reverse complement strand
TCCGGTGCACATGATCGAAACGATCAACAAGCTGGTCCGCACCAGCCGCCAGTTCCTGCACGAACAAGGCCGCGAACCGACGCCGGAAGAAATGGCCGAACGCCTTTCGATGCCGCTCGAAAAGGTCCGCAAGGTGATGAAAATCGCCAAGGAGCCGATCAGCCTTGAAACGCCGATTGGCGACGAGGAGGATTCGCACCTTGGCGACTTCATCGAAGACAAGAACGCGATCATTCCGGTGGACGCGGCCATTCAGGCCAACCTCAAGGAAACGGTCACCCGCGTCCTTGCCAGCCTGACCCCGCGCGAAGAACGCGTGCTGCGCATGCGCTTCGGCATCGGCATGAACACCGATCACACGCTCGAAGAAGTCGGCCAGCAGTTCTCGGTTACCCGCGAACGTATCCGCCAGATCGAAGCAAAGGCGCTGCGCAAGCTGAAGCACCCGAGCCGCAGCCGTAAAATGCGCTCGTTCCTGGATCAATGATCAAAGGATGGGTTAAATGGCAAGCCGCTGGCGCTCTCGCGCTGGCGGCTTTGCTGCATTCGCCAGCGGCCAGCGCCCAAGCTGATCCTGTTTCTGCTGTGGCGGCGTCAGACGTCGATCCTGTCAGGCTGGCCATCGCAAGCGAAATTGTGACGATTGCCTTTCCGGAGGACAAGCGCGAAGCCATCTTTGGCAGCGCAATGGACGCGACGCTCGAACAAATGCGCGCCACGATGTTCTCGTCGCTTAAAAATGACCCCGCGGCCGAGAAAATCGTCAACCGCAAGGTCGACAGCTTCGTGGCAGGCAGCAAAGTGATCCTGCGCGATCACATGCAGGATCTGCTTGATGCATTGGCCAAGGCCTATACACGCGAATTCAGCGAAGCCGAACTTTCGGACATGCGCGCCTTTGCAAGAACCGACACCGGACGGCACTTTTTCCAACGCAGTTCAGCCGTGATGAGCGATCCCAGCTTCAAGGCCGCGAACGAAGCTTACATGCGCGACCTGATGCCGTCGGTTACCAGGATGCAGACTGAACTGGTCGACGAACTGTCCAACCACTTCCGCGAAAATCCGCCTAAGGACAGCGCGGCAAGCTGAGGCAGCCTCAAGTCAATCAACCCGCCACACGGACAGATGCACCGTGTTGCCAACTTTGCCGCCCCGCGCCAAAAACAGTGCACGATTGACCCAGTCATAGGCGGCATGCCCGGTCTCCAGCCGGATTGCAGTGCGCATGTAGTATTCCGCCGGATCAACCTGTTCGCCACCCGCGATCCGCGCGTTGACTTCCAGCGATGCGTGCCGGATGCCTTGGCTGATAACTTCAATCACCGCGCCATCATCCGTCTCGATGGCATAGCGTGCGTCCAGATCGGCGATCCCGCCTGCCAAAACCGTTTGCCAGTCTGCGCCGACGGGCAGAATTTGTCCTGATATCAGCGGTCCATGCGCTGACCCGCCAATAATCGGGATGATCCGTCGCACGCCAGCCGGGCTTTTGCCCATCTCATGCGAAGGAGAAAGCTCAACCACAAGATCCGTGGCATGTGTCAGCGCAATGGTCATGCCACCACCTTCGCCACTTTGGCCCCAGCGGGAATTGTGCGCGGCGCGTCATTAAGCCGGTCTTTCGCAAAACCTGCTGCCTGCTGATACGCTAGCATAAATGCACTGCGTTCTGCAGGCGAGATCACATCGTCTATGTTTTCGAACTTTCCGCCACAGCGTTCGTCCACCATGTTCAGCAAGCCAAACGGCCCAGCCCCGCGATTGCGCATGGCAACCTGGCCGATTGGGCCACAAAACTCCTCATCGAATACTGCCAGCGCCTCACGGCTTACACCGCGGTCCAGCATGATCCGCCCGACCATCCGCGCATCCATGACTGCTTGCGATGCGCCATTGGAGCCTGTCGGATACATCGGATGGGCCGCATCTCCGATCAGCGCCACCGCCCCATCAACCCATGTCGGCAACGGATCGCGGTCAATCATCGGGTTTTCATAGGCCACATCAGATTTGGCCAAGAGAGCGGGCAGGTCGAGCCAGTCATAGACAAAGCCGTCGAACTCGTGCGCAAATTCTGAAAGCTCAACCGGTCGGAACCAACCCGATCTGGTCCAGTCGTGATCGGTGTCATACGTCTGTTCGGCGATCCAGTTGATGTCAGCAAGGCCATCAGCATCCGGATGCGAGATCGGGTAAATCACCACGCGGTGGCGGCTAGTCCCCAGCCCCACGAACGAAGAGCCACTGCGGATGGGCACACCGCGCGCAGTGCCGCGCCACATGATTGTTCCACCCCAATGGATTGGCGGCTGATCAGGATGCATCTGTGCACGCACATTGGAATGAATGCCATCAGCACCGAACAACAGCGTGCCAGATTCCTCGATATGGTCCCCGCCCGATGTTTCAATCAGCGCAGTCACGCCGCCATTCGCCTCTTGGCGGTATCCGGTCACCTTATGGTCAAGCCGCACCGCATCGGGGCCAAGTCGTTCGATCACCGTGCGGAAAAGCATCATATGGAATGCACCACGGTGCACTGCATATTGGTGCCAGTTATATCCGGCCAGTTTTCCGCGTGGTTCAGAATAAATCTCGCGCCCGTTTAGCCCGACCAGCGCCCATTCGCGCGCCGGAATGCCCACGCGGTTCATCTCGTCTTCGGTTATGCCAAGGTCTTCGAGTTCGCGCACCGCGTTGGGCTGAAGATTGATGCCGACACCCAGCGGCTTCAATTCGCGTACGCCTTCGAACACCGTGCATTGCACGCCGATCTGGTGAAGCGTCAACGCAAGTGTAAGGCCGCCAATGCCGCCCCCGGCGATAAGCACATGGTCTGGGCGCATCTTGTTGTTCATCCATAACAGCCGAAAATCGGCGACGCTCTAGCCGCACGTTTCATAGCAGGCAATCTGTTGGTTGGGCCTTATACCTCCACACTTGCTACGATCAGCCCCAACGGGCAGATCATATCCGGCGATTTGCGGTGGCTTGTTGCGCTTTGACGGCTTATGGGGCCGCCAACGATTCCTGATAAACAGCTGCCGAAACGGATTCCATGCGCATCGCCATCGCCTCAGATCATGCCGCCATAGACCTCAAGAGGAGCTTGCGCGAATATCTGATCGAACGGGGACATGAAGTAGCAGACCTTGGTCCCGATACCGCAGACCGTGTCGATTATCCTGATTTCGGGTACAAACTCGCCTCGGTCGTGGCTGACGGCACCGCCGAATATGGCGTTGCTATTTGCGGCTCGGGCATCGGCATTTCCATCGCAGTAAACCGCAATCCGGCTTGTCGCTGCGCACTGGTATCCGAACCCCTGTCTGCAGCGCTTGCTCGCGAACATAACAATGCCAATGTCATGGCCTTGGGCGCACGCCTGACAGGTGAGGACATGGCCAAGGCTTGTCTCGATGCGTTTTTAAGCACTGAATTCGGCGGCGGCCGCCATTCCGGCCGCGTTGAAAAACTTTCCAATCCAACGTTTTGAAGGAGCCACATACGATGACCACTGCAACCGCAGCGCCGGAAATCCGTAAAGCGGGTTTCTTTACCGAACATCTCGAAACGGCCGATGCGGAAGTTTTTGCCGCGATCCGTGGCGAACTGGGACGTCAGCAGACCAAGATCGAACTGATCGCTTCGGAAAACATCACCAGCCTTGCTGTGCTCGAAGCCACCGGCTCGGTCTTCACCAACAAGTACGCTGAAGGCTATCCCGGCAAGCGATATTATGGCGGCTGCGAATATGCCGACATCGTTGAAACGCTGGCAATCGAACGCGCCAAGAAGCTGTTTGGCTGCGATTTTGCCAACGTGCAGCCAAACTCTGGCAGCCAGATGAACCAGGCCGTCTTCCTTGCCCTGCTACAGCCGGGCGATACGTTCATGGGCCTTGACCTGAACTCGGGCGGCCACCTCACACACGGCTCGCCTGTGAACATGAGCGGCAAGTGGTTCAACCCCGTCCCTTACGGCGTCAGCGCCGATACGCACATGATCGACATGGACGAAGTTGCGCGCCTTGCCCGCGAACATAAGCCCAAGCTGATCATCGCAGGCGGCACGGCCTATTCGCGCACCTGGGACTGGGGTGCGTTCCGCGCCATCGCCGATGAAGTGGGCGCGTGGCTGCTGGTTGATATGTCGCACATCTCGGGCCTTGTGGCGGGCGGCGCCCACCCCTCGCCCTTCCCTCACGCGCATGTTGTCACCAGTACCACGCACAAGAGCCTGCGCGGTCCCCGTTCGGGCATCATCCTGACCAACGATGAAGCGCTGGCCAAGAAGTTCAACACCGCCGTTTT
>JADYXV010000332.1 GCA_020853995.1 Novosphingobium sp. | reverse complement strand
TGGACGCGCGCGAGCAAGCGGACGAGATCGTCCTCACCGCCGAGCGCGAACACGGCATCGATCAGATCGTGACGAACGCCTGCTTCGCGTTGCTGGACTTTTAGGCGGTCGGCGAAGAAGTCGGGAAGTGTCGTGAAAACTGCTTTCTGATTATTTTGGTATTCGGCGTAGGCTGTTTCAGCCATTTCTTCTGAAACGAGCTGCTTCGTAAAGCCGGCGAGCGCCTTGGAGATGGCCTCCCACAATGAAACCCGTAAGGCGTTACGACCCAGCAATTCGAGAGCACCCAGCGCGGCCCGGCGAAGCGCAAAAGGATCGCGCGAACCGGTCGGCCGTTGATCAATCAGGAAGAACCCAACCAAAGTATCCAGCTTATCCGCCAGCGCCACAGCCACCGTTACCGGCGCAGTTGGCACGTCATCGCCCTGCCCTACCGGTTTGTAGTGATCGCGGATGGCGTCGGCTAAGGCGTCGGGTAGGCCTTCGGCGCGGGCGTAGTAGCCGCCCATCAGGCCCTGGAGTTCGGGGAATTCGCCGACCATTTCAGTGACGAGATCGGCCTTGCACAGGCGCGCGGCGAGTTCGGCTTGATTGGCCAAAATCTCCCTCTCCCCTGCCGGGGAGCGGGCCGGGGTGTGGGGGACTGCGGGCGCAGCGTTTGCCGCCCACTCACCCAACCCTCTCCCCTGAAGGGGAAAGGGCTTTATGATGCCTTCTTCTACCAGCCAGCGGGCCAGTTTGGCGACGCGTTCCACCTTGTCGGCGAGCGTGACCAGCTTTTCGTGGAAGGTGATGCGTGACAGCTTTTCGGCGTGTTCGGAAAGCGGCTTCTTTTTGTCCTGTTCCCAGAAGAAGCGGGCGTCCGACAGGCGCGCGGCGAGGACTTTACGGTTGCCGTCGATGATGGCCGCGCCGCCGTCAGTGGCTTCGATATTGGCGGTGCAGACGAAGGCGTTGGCCAATTCCCCCTTCCCGCTTGCGGGAGGGGTCGGGGGAGGGTTTGTCGGGTTGGGCGCAGATAACAGGCCCTCCCCTAGACCCTCCCGCAGGCGGGAGGGGAATTTACAGACAAAATACTTCTGATTTACGCGCGCTGTAAGTTGGATAACTTCGGGTGGAACCTCAAGAAACGCTTCGTCAAAGCGGCCAAGCAAAGGCACCGGCCATTCGGTAAGGCCCGCGTTTTCGATGACGAGGCCTTCGTCTTCCACCAGCACCAGGCCGGCAGCTTCCGCAGCAGCCTTGGCCTTGTCGCGGATCATCGCTTCGCGTTCGGCGTGGTCAACGATCACATGGCAGGCGCGCAGCTTTTCAGCGTAGTCATTCGCGCCGCCGATGGTGATTTCGCCATCGTGGTGGAAGCGGTGGCCGCGAGTGGCATAGCCTGACGTCACGCCGCCCACTTCGCATTCGATCAGGTCTTCGCCGAGGATGGCGACGATGCCTGATAGCGGGCGGACCCAGCGGATGCTTTCGGTGGAAATGGAAGCTGCGCCCCAGCGCTGGCTTTTGGGCCAGGGGAACGCGCGGATGATGGTGGGGATGGCTTGGGCAAGCACGTCCTTGGTGGCGCGGCCCGGTTTTTCAATCACGGCAAACCACACGCCGTCGCGTTCAACAAGGTGGTCCTTGGTCAGGCCGGTTTTGCGCAGGAAGCCTTCAAGTGCCTGTTCTGGCGCTGATGTGCGCGGGCCTTTGACTTCTTCTGATATGGCCTGCGTCGCCAATGGCAGATCGCGGGCAATCAGAGCGAGACGGCGCGGGGTGGACCAGACGGTGACCTCGCCCGCCTTCAATCCGGCAGCGGGGAGTTCCTTGACGAACAGCTTTTCCAGATCGGCGCGCGCGCCAGCCTGCATCCGCGCGGGAATTTCCTCTGAGCGCAATTCGAGCAGGAAATCGGTCACTTGCTCCACTCCGGATATTGGGCAGCCCATTTGTCGGCGTTCGTTTCCATGAATTTCTCGCATGATCCGCGCGCCAGATCGCGGACGCGGCCCATGTAGCTGGCGCGTTCCTGCACCGAGATCACGCCGCGCGCCTGCAGCAGATTGAACAGGTGGCTGGCCTCGATTGCCTGCTCATAGGCGGCAATCGGTACGTTGTTCGAAAGCGAAAGCTGGCATTCGGCCTCGGCACGGCGGAAACCTTCGAACAGGCTTTCGGTATCGGCCACCTCGAAGTTCCATTTGGACATCTGCTTCTCGTTTTCGAGGAACACGTCGCCATAGGAAACGCCGTGATTGTTGAACGCAAGGTCGTAGACGTTATCGACGCCCTGGATGTACATCGCCAGACGTTCCAGACCGTACGTCAATTCGCCCGCCACCGGCTTGCAATCAAAGCCGCCCATCTGCTGGAAATAGGTGAACTGGGTGACCTCCATACCGTCACACCAGACTTCCCAGCCAAGGCCCCACGCGCCCAGCGTTGGCGATTCCCAGTCATCTTCGACAAAGCGGATGTCATGGACGAGCGGATCGATGCCGATCTGAGCCAGCGATTGCAGGTAAAGCTCCTGCAAGTTGGCGGGGCTTGGCTTCAGGATCACCTGATACTGGTAATAGTGCTGCAAGCGGTTAGGATTTTCGCCATAACGGCCATCGGTCGGGCGGCGGCATGGCTGCACGAAGGCCGCGCTCCACGGCTCTGGCCCCCGCGCGCGCAAGGTGGTGGCCGGGTGGAATGTCCCTGCCCCCATCCGCATGTCATAAGGCTGGAGGATCAGGCAGCCCTGTTCGCTCCAGAAGCTGTGCAGGCGCAAGATCATGTCTTGCAGGCAAAGGGGCTTTTTTGTGCTGTCGGCCATAGTCGCGCGGCTTTGGCCGATGAGGCGGTGCAAATCAACCTTTTCGGCTGGACGGGAAATGAACTCCCAGCCTGTCTTGCGTCATGAAAACGGTTCGTTCATTCCGGACGGAGTAGGATGGTGGAATGACAATCAAACGCACTCTTGTTTCGACCCTTGCCTTTGCAGTGACTCTTATGACGGGCACCGTACAAGCGCAGGAAGCACCGGCCGCCCCTGCAACGGTGCAGCACCTGAAGCCCGCCCTTTGGAAAGTGGCGGATACAGATACGACCATCTATCTGTTTGGCACGGTCCACGTTCTGCCCAAAAACCTTGTCTGGCTTGATGGTCCGGTGGGCAGCGCATTGAACGCTTCGGAGCAACTGATCACTGAGATCCCCGATGTTCCCGACGCCGAACAGCAAAATGCTGTGCTGGCTGTCGGCATGTTGCAGGGCGAAACGCTGCGATCCTTGTTGAGTCAGGAGGAACAGGCGGCTTATGAAGCGCTGCTGACGCGGCTGAAAATTCCGGTCGATGCCTTTGATGCGTTTGAGCCGTGGCTGGCGGGCGTAACGCTTGGCACAATGCCCTATGCATTGGCAGGATATGGCGAGGATGATGGCGCGGAAAGCGTGCTGCGGAAAGCGGCGCTGGCCAAGGGCAAAAAGGAAGGCGCGCTGGAAACTGTGGGCTTTCAACTCGGCCTGTTCGACAGTCTCCCGCGTGATGCCCAGCTGCGTTTCCTGAATGAGGCCGTGCGCGATTTTGACAAGGCCATGCCGCTGATTGGGGCCATGATAAAACATTGGGGCGCAGGCGAACCGGATGCGCTGGCGGCTGTCCTGAACGACGAGATGGATGACCCCGCCATGTCCGAAGCGCTGCTCTATCGACGCAATCGCGATTGGGCATCATGGATCGCCTCACGGCTGGACCAACCGGGGCAAGTGTTTGTGGCGGTGGGTGCTGGCCATCTGGCGGGCGAAAAAAGCGTGCAGGATGTGCTGCAGCAGAAGGGCATAGCAGCAGAGCGCGTGCAGTGAAGTTGCTGCTGCGCCTTGCCCTGTTCGCAGCGCTAGGCATGGCGGTCGCGTGGTTCCGCCGCGATCCCGCACCGCAGAGCGATGCAAAAGTGGCGTTGTGGCAGATTGCAGATAAAACCGGCGCGGTGCGCGGCTATATGTTTGGCACGGTTCACGCATTGCCGCCGAAAACCAACTGGTTGCGCCCGGCGATTACCGAAGCGCTGGGCAGTTCGGACCGGCTGGTCATGGAAATTGCCGAGCCGCTGGATCAGGATGTTGCGGGCGAGGCTTTGGCGCGGTTGGCTGGGACGCCCGGCCTGCCCCCGCCTTCGCAACGCTTGCCAGGGCCCTATCGGGACAAGCTGAACAGCGTTTACCGCAAACTTGATTTATCGGACACCGACTTTGCCGATACGGAAAGCTGGGCGGTGGCTTTGCAACTGGCCGCCATTGCCGGACAAGCGGCGGGCGCAGATCCGCAAAGCGGGGCAGAGCCGCAATTGCGCAAGCTGGCCGGGGCCAAGCCGATTGCAGGGTTTGAAACCATCGATAGCCAGTTCGGCATTTTCGATGCGCTGCCGCCGCGCGAACAGCAGGTGTTGTTGCAGGAAGTCACGGTTGAAGCCGCCAGCGACATGGACGAAGAGGCCGACATGGTGACGCTGTGGCTGCGCGGTGATGATCTGGGCATTGCCAGCGAAACCAATCGCGGCTTCCTTGCCGATGCGGGTTTGCATCAGGCATTGTTGACCAACCGTAACCGCGCATGGGCGGTCCAACTGGACGCCATGTTGAAGCAAGGCGCAAAGCCCTTCGTGGCAGTGGGAGCAGCGCATCTGGCGGGCTCTGACAGCTTGCAACGGCTGATGATGGCGCGCGGATGGCAGATCAAGCGGGTACCCTGAGCGGCAAAACATGCCTGATTGCTTGCATTTCCCGGCAATGTCGCTAAGGGCCGCCGCTTCCCTGTCATGGTCATCCCTGGAGGCGTGGCGGAGGAAGCTTTGAAACATAGCATTTCTTGGAAGGTACTGACACATGAGCGAGACGCTTACGCTGTCGGCTGAGACGCGCGATCGGGCAGGCAAGGGAGCCTCCCGTGCACTGCGTCGCGAAGGCCGCACCCCTGCTGTCATTTATGGCGGCAACGAAGCACCGGTTGCAATTCACCTCGAAGAAAAGGCGCTGAACAAGGCGCTGGGCACCGGCCACTTCTTCAACTCTGTCGTCGAGCTTACTGTGGACGGACAGACCTTGCGCACCCTGCCCAAGGACGTCGCCTTCCACCCGGTTTCGGACCGTCCGCTGCACGCCGATTTCTTCCGCATTTCGAAGGATTCGGTTGTTCACGTTGATGTGCCGGTTGTCTTCATCAACGAAGCAAAGTCGCCTGGCCTGAAGAAGGGCGGCATCCTGAACGTGGTTCGCCACGAGCTGGAAATGATCTGCTCGCCAGATGCGATCCCAGACGACATCATCGTTGATGTCTCGGGCTACGAAGTGGGCGATTCGATCCACATCAGCGCAGTTACCCTGCCTGCCGGCGTTAAGCCTGCGATTGACCGCGACTTCACCATCGCCACGATCGTTGCTCCTTCAGCGCTGAAGAGCGGTGAAAGCGAAGCGGAAGCTTAAGGCTGCCGTTGCTCCCGCTTTGGCGGTGAGCTGAAAAGATACCCCTTCCGCCCGGTGCGGGAGGGGTTCTTTTTTGCCGTACTTCCCTCCGCACTCGGATTCCCCTTTCACGTCACCCTGAACTTGTTTCAGGGTCCATCCATCCAGTCAAACGGCGGTTCGTGAGGAGGAGTGGATGCTGAAACAAGTTCAGCATGACGAGCTGAGAATGTAGGATAACGCCGGGATCACCATCTTTTCCTTATCGCTTTCCCGTGGGGCAGCACTCCCAACATTACGGAGCCTTTCACCAATGAAACTCTGGGTCGGCCTCGGAAATCCCGGACCGCAATATGCGTTCCACCGGCACAATGTGGGCTTCATGGTGCTGGATACCATCGCAGAGGTGCACCGCTTTGGTCCGGTGCAGAAGAAATTCCAAGGCTGGTTGCAGGAAGGGCGCATCGGCACGGAAAAAGTGCTGCTGCTGAAGCCTGCAACGTTCATGAACGAAAGCGGCCGGGCTGTGGGCGAGGCAATGCGCTTCTACAAGCTCGGCCTCGACGCGCTGACCGTGTTCCATGACGAACTGGATCTTGCACCCTTCAAGGTCAAGGTGAAGCAAGGCGGCG
>JADYXV010000331.1 GCA_020853995.1 Novosphingobium sp. | reverse complement strand
GATATTGATCCGATCACCGTCAAACCCGTTGCCCGTTCAAGCTGGCCAGTGGTGGAATAGGCAGACTTCAACTGGCCCAATGCAAAGGCCCCGGCACAACCCGCGCCAATTCCCGCAACCAGCACCAGCATGAGCAGCATCGGACGGTCTGGCGCGGCAGGGCTGGCAGGCATTGTCGGCGGATCAATGACTTCGAACTTTACTGCATCCCGCTCTGTTTCCACCTGGCCACGCAGGCGCAGCGCTTCACGGTCGCGCAGCAGCTTGTCGTACTGCTCTTTGAGGACATCGTAATCGCGGCCAATGCGCGAAGCTTCGGCAGCAACGGCGGGCTCGCCATATTGCTGGGCCGAAAGACTGGCAATTTCTGCCATCAACGAAGCCTTGCGCGATTGCAGCGCAACAAGGCTGGCTTCGCGATCGGCCTTGATCGAGATGAGCGAACTGTATGCAGGATTGGGAGCGCCACCGCCCGGACCTTCGGCGCTTGCCGAACGCTGGAGGCTGGCGATCTGGGCTTTTGCCGAAATGACATCGGGATGGCTGTCGGTCAGCCCGCGTGCCCGCATTGATCCAAGCTCGGACAGCGCCTGTTGCAAAGCGCCTTTCGCCCCGCCCGCAACGCCGGGCATGGCGATAGTTTGCGGAGTGCCGGAAAGCTGGCCGTTGATCGATGCCAGCGCGCTTTGCGCCGCAAGCAGGTTCGATTCGACATCGCGCATTTCACCGCGCGCCGCTTCGATCTTGGTCATGACCGATCCGCTTCCGGGAATCATGTCGGCATTTTTGGCTTCAAATTCCGTGCGCTTGAGCTCGGCCGCTTCAAGCGCGGTTTTGCGATCCGACAATTGCTGATCAAGGAATGCCAGCGTGTCGGTCATTTCTCCACGGCCGCCAGCCAGGTTTTCCTCGCGGAAAATGTCGATCATCTTTTGAACGATGTCCTGCGCCAACTTTGCATTTTCGGCATCGTTGCGGCCACCACCGCCAGCAGTACCGGTGATCTGGAACAGGTTGTCCTGCTGGCTGACCACGGCAATACGCTTGTTCAGGCTCGCAACCGCGGCCTGCATCTGCTTGTCGTCCGTAACATTATCGCCCAGCCGTGTGGCGCGGATCACTTTTTCGAGGTTGACCGAACTCGTCAGTGTCTGACGGACGCGTTCGATGTCGCGCCTGCGATCACCACCAATGCCAATCTGGTCAGCCAGCACATCATCGATCTGGACGAAAATGCGCGCCTTGGATTCATAGCTGTTCGGAACCATTGCCACGATCAGCCAACCAAGCAGGCAGACGCCCCAAGCAATTCCCAGCGCAATCCAGCGCCGCAGCCAGATGCCGTGGAGCGCAATGCGCAACTCTTCATAAATGCTGGTCATGGCCGCCGTGTCCCCCGCCCGTTGCTCAGAACGTGCTTTCGGGGATGATGATCACATCGCCGGGCATAAGGAGGACATTGGCTTTCGTATCGCCCTTGCGCAGCAGATCGCCGATGCGCACCGCATATTCCTTTTGATTGCCTGATTGCTTGTCGAACCGGATCAGGCGGGCCTTGTTGCCCGCCGCAAATTCGGACAGGCCGCCCACGGCAATCATCGCATCTAGCAATGTCATGTTGGCGCGGAACGGGATTGATGCAGGCTTTTCCGTTGCACCGACAATCCGCACCTGCTGGCTGAACGTACCTGCGAACTTGTTGACGATGACCGAAACGATCGGCTCTTGAATGTACTGGGAAAGCTGGAGCTTGATGTCTTCGGACAGCATCGACGGCGTCTTGCCCACTGCGGGCATATCGGTGATCAGCGGTGTCGTGATCCGGCCATCAGGACGAACCTGCACAGAGGCGCCCAGTTCAGGGTTGCGCCAGACAAAAATGGTCAGTTCGTCCAGCGGACCGATCACATATTCTTCGCCGGGGCCTTCCTGAAGCGCAACAAACGAGGCTGGTGGCAATTGCTGCCCACCCCCCACGCCGCCGCAACCCGACAGGGCAAGGCTCAACATGGCCGTGCTGGCGAGAATACGGGTAACGCGCGAATTCAAAGGCATGGCCTGTCCTTGTCCTTTGCGGAACCTAAAACCCCGGCCACAAATGCGCGGCAGGGACAAAAGTCTGCAATTCACAATCGGCTATCGCGAAAAAGGGTGAATATTGCGTTAGCTTTGATTGCTGGTTAGGCAGTTACGGCAGGTTTTTGCCGCTGTCCCATAACGGGACTGCGGTTCGCGCACACGTTAACGCAAGTGCGACATAGCCTTGTCAGACAAGCATTTCCCTTGCCGGACCTTGGCCCAGGAACATGGCTGGACTGGCACTGGCGCCATATGCACCAGCACAAAAAATAGCGACAAGATCGCCCACATCGGCGCGTGGAAATCCGCCTTTATCGGCCAATCGATCAAGCGGCGTGCATAGGCAACCAACGATGCTGGCCTCTTCTGCAACCGCCTCGCCAAATCGTGTTGCGATAGCACTGGGGTAATTGCGGCGCACGACTGTGCCGAAGTTTCCACTGGCGGCAAGCTGGTGATGCAGTCCCCCGTCAGTCACGAGATAGACCTCGCCATGACTTTCCTTGCGGTCGACGATCTGCGCCAGATAAACACCTGCTTCACCGACCAGGTAACGACCCAGTTCCATCACGAAATCTGTTTCGCGCAACACATCCGGCAGATCGGCAAAATGCCCGGCCAGGGCTGCACCCACTTTCACAATGTCCACCGGTTCATCACCGGGGAAATAGGGGATGCCGATACCTCCACCAATATTGCATTTGGGCAGCGCGACGCCTGCTTCCTCCGCTAGCCGCGCGGCCAGATCCAACGTTTGCCGCTGCGTGTCGATAATGGCATCAGCCGAAAGTGCCTGACTTCCGGCAAAGATATGAAAGCCGCGCCAGTCTGCACCTTCGCTGATCAAGCGACGGGCAATTGCCGGTACGCGATCTTCATCAATACCGAACGGTTTGGCCCCGCCCCCCATTTTCATACCCGAACCTTTAAGATCAAATTCGGGGTTCACGCGGATGGCAAGTTTTGGCGTCAGGCCGAGGCGATGGGCAATGCCGAGGACACGGCCAGCTTCACCTTCCGATTCCAGGTTCAGCGTTGCTCCTGCCATGATTGCAGCTTCAAGTTCGCTGTCGCGCTTGCCCGGACCTGCAAAGCTGACGCGCGCAGGATCAATGCCGACGGCCTGCACGATGGCCAGTTCACCGCCCGAAGCAATGTCGAAGCCATCGACCAATCCGGCCATATGTTGCAGCACTGGACCGAAAGGATTGGCTTTCACGGCATAATGCAACGCTAACCGTGCCGGCATCGCCGCGCGCAGAGCAGCTACGCGTTGCGTCAGCAAATCGCGTGAATAGACGAACAGCGGGGTGCCGCCTGCCCTTTCGACCAAGGCCGTCGCCTTGTACCCGGCAATGGCGAGTTCACCGTCAATCGCACTGAAACCTGACGGGATCGGGCCAAGTGGCTTCATGACGTCGCTTTCCCTGCTGAAAGTTCTGCGGCCAATGCCACACGGTCCAACTTGCCATTGGGGCTGGTTGGCATCACTTCGCGCCAATGAACTTGGCGCGGCACCATAAAATTGGGAAGTGCGCGCGTCAGAGCCGGGATCAGCGCTTCTTGCGCCTCTGCCGCATCGCCCGATGCGCGAACGACGAGGTGGATTGCAGCGCCCAATTGCGCATCTGGCAACCCGAGTGCGACAGCTTCTGCGACAAGTCCCGTGGCAATGGCAGCTTCTTCCACTTCTTGCGGGCTGACGCGATTGCCGCTCGTTTTGATCATAGCATCGCGCCGCCCGACGAAGTGGAGCAAGCCTTGCTGGTCCCGGCGCACCCGGTCACCCGACCAGACAGCCATGCCGCCAAGCAGTGCAAACGAGGGCGCAGGCTTGAACCTTTCGGCCGTGCGTTCGGCATCTTGCCAATAACCTTGTGCAACGAGCGGGCCGGTGTGGATCAGTTCACCCTCTTCATCGGGGGCAGCAGCATGCCCTCCATCGTTCACCACAAGGATTTCAGCAAAGGGGATAGCCTTGCCAATGGACGTCGGATGCTCATCGACCAACGCCGGATCCAGATAGGTTGATCGAAAGGCTTCGGTGAGGCCATACATCGGATAGAGATCTGCCTGCGGAAACTTGCCTCGCAGTGCACGGACAAGCGATGCGGTAAGCGCACCGCCACTGTTGGTCAGCCGTTTGAGCTGTGCGGCAGTTTCCTCTGGCCAATCCATTTCCGTCAATTGCAGCCACAGCGGAGGCACCGCGGCAATGGTCGTGATGGCATGCCGCGCGACCGCTTTTACCACGTCGCGCGGCGTCAGGTAATCAAGCGGAACGACACAACCGCCAGCATACCACGTTGAGAGCAACTGGTTCTGGCCATAATCGAACGCCAGCGGCAGCACTGCCAGAACACGGTCTTTCGGCATTATTTGCAGATAATGGGCAACACTGACTGCACCAAGCCAGAGATTGGCCTGGCTGAGCATGACCCCTTTGGGCCGTCCGGTTGATCCGCTGGTATAAAGGATCGCAGCAAGGCTATCAGGGCTTGAAGCAGACGGAGGCAATGTGCTGTTTTGCGCCTCGGCCATTTGCCAGACAGCCGTCTCTTCAAGAATTGCGCATGCCGCATCGGCTGGCTCCAGCGTATCCAGCCGCCCCTTATTGGCGATCAAAAGCGAGGCACCGCTATCGGCCAGAATATGGGCAACTTGCGCGCGCTTGAGCAGCGGATTGATCGGAACATGAACCAGCCCTGCCCGCACGGCCGCCAACGGCATCAAACAGGTGAGTTCCGTTTTGGGAAGCCATGTCGCAATCCGTGCGCCTGTTTCCGGCACGCAGGATTTTAGCCACCCCGCCAGCAGTCCTACACGTGCGTTTAACGCTTCATAGCTAAGCGTACGATCCTTGAGCACCAGCGCAGGGGCCGTATGGCCACCGCGTAAGGCAAGGTGATCGAGCGGGTAAACGGTAGGATCGGGATCGGCGGGCACGCTGCGGGTCTCTGGGATTCTGGGTCAAAAGGCGGTTGCGAATTGGACGTCTATCACGTCAGTCTTAAAGAAGCGCAAGCAGACCTGCGTGTCATGGCAGTGGCGTGTGGTTCTCCGTTTGAACGGCTGGATTGGCTGGATTTGCTGGCCGAGACGTGTCTTGATCCATCAAAAGCGCGTGTTGGCGTGTGTTTTTATGGTGAACGGGCAGCCGTGCTGCCCTGGCGTGAGGATAATGGGCAGATCGAGGCGCTTGCCAATTGGTACAACTTTTTCGTCCGGCCTTGCGGCGATCCCACACTTGTCACCGACATTGCCCGAAGTCTTCCCCACGGCCGCGCCTCGTTCGCTCCTATGCCAGAGGTTGATGCGGTCGCGCTGTCCGGGGCAATGCGCAAAGCTGGCTGGATTGTGATTACAGAACCTTGTGATGCGAATCATGTGCTTGAGGTTAACGGCCGGTCGTTTGAACAATACTGGGCAACCCGGCCCGGAGCCTTGCGCGAAACGGTGCGCCGGAAGGGCAAAAAAGGCGAAGTGACCCTGCGTATCGCGACTGCGTTTTCCCAAGCCGATTGGGACGCTTATGAAACGATTTACAATCTGAGTTGGAAGCCCGGTGAGGGCAGCCCCGAATTCCTGCGGAAATGGGCACAGATGGATGGGGCCGCGGGGCGTTTGCGGCTGGGCATTGCCGAAATCAACGGTCAACCGGTGGCCGCGCAATTTTGGACGGTTGAGGGCGGAACCGCCTTTATTCACAAGCTGGCGCACGATGAACGCTTCCGCAAGCAATCGCCCGGAACGCTGCTGACGGCCGCGATGTTTGCGCATGTGCTTGATGTGGACGGCGTTGGCCTGGTCGACTTTGGCACGGGCGATGATCCCTACAAGCGCGATTGGATGGATACCATACGCACACGCTGGCGTGTGCGGGCGTGGCGGCCAGGATCAATCCGCCATTGGCCGTCGCTGGCGCGCGCATTGGGGCGGCGAATGTTCCAGCCCCTTGTCTCTGCGAACCACGGTGGTTAAGGGCGCATTGAACAGTCCTCTTTCATGCTCAGGACCCCGATGAACAGCACCGACAGTACCCTGCGCGCGATCCTGCAAGACGTGCTTGGCCTTTCGGCAGAGCGCGTTGCCGCGTTCGATGCCTCGACCGGCCTGTTCGGCGATTTGCCCGAACTGGATTCGATGGCCGTTGCCGGCCTGCTGACCGAGATTGAAGATCGCCTCGATATCGTGATCGAGGACGATGAAGTTGATGGCGAATTACTGGAAAACTACGGCAACCTGCTGGTGTTTTTAGAAGGCAAAGTCGCCCAGAGCCAATTGGGGTGATTGCGGCATTCCCCTGCCCAGGTCCGTCCGGCCAGGGCGAGGAGTATGCGCTGGTATTCGACCGGGGGCGTCATAACCGGATCCTGATCGTACCTGCCCTGTTTGACGAAGCCAACCGCATGCGGCGGATGCTGGTCGATACGATGCGGCTGCTGGATGCACACGGTGTCGACACGTTTCTGCCTGATCTGCCGGGCTGCAATGAAAGCCTTCAGGACTTTACGACGCAAAGCCTGCATGGTTGGCGCGGAGCAATGGAAAACGCAGCGCGCCATTTCAGGGCCACTGATGTTCTGGCCATACGTGGCGGCGCGTTGGTCTATCTCGCGGCGATGCCGGGGTGGGTGCTGGAACCGGCCAAGGGGCCGTCGATCTTGCGCCAGATGCTGCGCGCCCGCATCATTGCAGCGCGCGAGGCGGGGCGGCATGAGGATAGTGCGGCATTGCTTGAACAAGGCCGCACCGAAGGGCTGGAACTGGCGGGATACCGCTTTGGTGCAGGGCTGATTGCTGGATTACAGGACGCTTTGCCGCAGATTGAGGGGCAGCGTCTTATAGCGCAGGCAGAGCTTGGCGGCGCAGGGTTGTGGCTGCGGGCAGAACCTTCAGCGGCGCCGGAGCAATCAGTGGCACTTTGCCGCATTATTGCTGCAGATCTTGGCACATGACACGGCGGCATCTGACATTTGTCTGCGAAGGTGCGGCGCTGGCTGGTACGCTGGATGTTGTGCAGGCGAGCGGGTCTGTTGGACTGCTGCTGGTGTCTGGCGGGAATGAACTGCGCAGCGGCGCTTGGGGTGGCCAGGCACAATTGGCGGCAAGGTTGGCGGACGCAGGTTTCCCTGTTTTCCGCTATGACCGGCGCGGCGTTGGCGACAGCGAGGGGGAAAATCCGACTTTTCGCCATTCCGGGCAAGACATCGCAGCAGCAGTTGCTGCCTTTCGCGCCAATGCTCCGCATGTGAGACAGGTGGTGGCATTCGGGAATTGCGATGCGGCAGCGGCGTTGATGCTGTTTGCGCATGGACTGGCAATTGACGGGCTGGTGCTGGCCAATCCGTGGACGATTGATGGCGAAGAAGCGCCGCAAGCGATGCCTGCTGCGGCCATCCGCAGCCGCTATCTGGCCAAGCTGACCAATCCGCGCGAGGTTTGGCGGCTGCTGACCGGCGGGGTCAATCTGGCCAAGCTGGCCAAGGGCTTGCGCGGGGCCGCTACCACAAAGACAGCGCCTGCCGGACTGGTGGCAGAAATGCGGGCCGGCTTAACGGCATTCAACGGTCCGGCCACGATCCTGCTGGCAAACGGTGACCGCACCGCGCAAATGTTTGAAGCGGCGTGGGACCGGTCCGACCCGCGCATCCAACGGGTCGACAGCGCATCACACAGCTTTTCGGATGACAAGGCGCGCGAATGGCTTTTCGCGCGCCTGATCGATGCGCTTAAGCAGAAACCGCCTGCGTCGCTTTGAAGTCCAGTTCCGCCAGGAAGCGTTCTGAATCGAGCGCCGCCATGCAGCCGGTGCCAGCTGCGGTTACAGCCTGACGATAGACGTGGTCCATTACATCGCCACAGGCGAACACGCCGGGAATGGCGGTTTTGGGCGTGCCAGGCTCAACGATGATGTAGCCGTTTTCATCAAGTTCAAGTTTGTCCTTGAACAGTTCGGTCGCGGGCGCGTGGCCGATGGCGACGAATGCGCCGTCGGTTTCAACGATGGACTCTGCGCCGGTGACCGTGTCGATTACCTTTACCCCGGTCAGACCCTTGCCCGCTTCGCCAACGAAGCTATCGACCTTTGCGTTCCACAGAACTTTGACGTTAGGGTGCGCAAACAGCCGGTCTTGCAGGATTTTTTCCGCGCGCAGGGAATCGCGGCGGTGGATCAGCGTCACGTCTGGCGAGTGGTTGGTGAGGTACAGCGCTTCCTCAACCGCAGTATTGCCGCCGCCGATGACAACGACCTTCTTGCCGCGATAGAAGAAACCGTCGCACGTGGCGCAAGCCGACACGCCCTTGCCCGAAAATTCCTGCTCTCCGGGTACGCCAAGCCATTTGGCCTGGGCACCGGTGGCGATCACGAGGACATCGCCTTCATAAACATCGCCGCTATCGCCGATTGCGCGGAACGGCGAGCCGTCCATGCTGACTTCGAGCACGGTATCCCACATCATGCGCGTGCCGACGTGTTCTGCCTGTGCCTGCATTTCATGCATCAGCCACGGCCCTTGGATAACGTCGCGGAAGCCGGGATAGTTTTCAACGTCGGTGGTGATCGTCAACTGCCCGCCCGGTTGCAGCCCCTGCACCACAATGGGTTCCATGCCCGCACGCGCGCCATAAATCGCGGCGGAAAGGCCTGCGGGGCCTGAGCCGATAATGAGCATGCGGGTCTTGTGCGTCGTCGCCATGAAAATTCCTCCACTGGCCTCGCGAGATAAGGTGTAGCCCGACCAAAAGCGAGTCTGCAGATCCTGCTTTTCCAGCATGACCGCACAGATTTTATTGGAGGCAGGCTGCGATAGATATCCGGCACAAGGCCGGGTTACGCTTCGACCAGCCGCTCTGCCATTGCATCAACCATCTGCGGCGTTACGCCCAGCACATCGCGGGCATACCCCTCCACCGATCCGTGGCGTTGGGCCATGGAATCAAACGACCGTTCGAGAAACGCAGCATCCACCCCCATCAGCACACGGACGGCCGCATCGTCCATAGTCAGCCCGAACCCGGAGCGGACATGCAAGGCACCGGCTGCAATGCGCGCTTCAGGATCGCCGGCAGTGTTTGTGAGGAGATAATCTTCGGCGAGGTCATCATGATGCACGCCAAGCAATGTGTGCACCAGCGCGGCACCAACGCCCGTGCGGTCCTTGCCCGCAAGGCAATGCAGCAGGCTTGGGCTCTCACGCTCAGCCAAAGCCTGAATATAGAGCCGGAAAGTTCCGACCAGCACAGGCTGGAACGGCAAGGTGGTGTAAATACGCAGCATCGCCTTGTGCGCATCCTGCTCGGTTTTTACGTTATACGCGGCTTGTTCATGCACCGCTTTGCCCCGCGCTCCGGATGTTTCGCCGGGGTGGAACAGCACATCGCCATTAAATTCATCATGCCGCAAGCAGGGATAGGATAAACGTTCGCTATCGCCCCGCAGATCAATCACTGTGGCAATTCCAACGCGTTGAACCAACGCCAGATCATCTGGCGTTGCATCGCAATGCTGGCCGGAACGCCAAAGCAGGCCCCGGCGCAACTTGCCGCCGCGCGCGGCATAGCCACCGTAATCACGGAAGTTGTGAATACCTGTCATGGGCAGTACCCGTTCCTGCGCCGGTATCGGCATCACAGCACTGGTCATTGAAAAATCCCTTGTTCTATCGTCCGGCCCAACACAACGGTTTGTCACTTTCGGTCAACGGGGATGACCGCCAGCGTGAGACGCGAAATGCAAACAAGCTTTCCGGCCTCGTCTTCTATGCGGATGGTCCAGACGTGCGTTGTACGGCCCAGTGCCTCGGGACGTGCGGTGGCATAGACCCAACCTTCGCGAACCGGACGCAGATGATTGGCGTTGATTTCAAGACCGACCGTCACGAACTTTGCCGGATCAACGACCATGGCTCCGCCCATTGACCCGATGGTTTCGGCAAGCGCGACCGACGCCCCGCCATGCAGCCGTCCGAACGGCTGATGGGTGCGATGGTCCACCGGCATGCGCGCCTTCACCCAGTCTTCACCGCAATCGACAAATTCGATGCCGAGATGGGCGGGCATGGAATTGCTGCCAAGCAGAGTCAGCCGTTCAATCGCCGGAATTTCGCCATTCCACCAAATCATACAAAACCTTCCGCCAAAAACCGCTGGGCACATCCTGCCAGCACCGCTGTGCCCAATGGCAAAACGCTTTCATCCACCATCATGCGGGTGGAGTGGATCGAACAGCAAGAACGCCAATCGGCGCCCTCGTGTGCCACGCCCAGGAAGAACATTGCACCGGGTACTTTCTCCAGAACATAAGAGAAATCTTCGGCACCCATGATCGGATGATCCAGCCGTTGAAATGCGTGATCGCCCGCAATTTCGCGCACGACCTTTTCGCCAAGATCAACCGCGCGCGCATCGCAAACGGTAACCGGAAAGCCGGGGGTGATGACCAGCTCTGCTGTCATGCCGTGCGCCTGGGCGATATGCATTGCAAGTTGTTCCAGCGCCTGCCGCAAGCGGGCGCGATTGTCCGGTGACAAAGTGCGCAATGTGCCCTTCAGCGTGGCAAAGTTGGCAATGACATTGTGGGCGGTACCAGCCTCGATTTTCGCGACAGTGGCCACGACAGGATCGGCTACCGGAAAACGACGGGTGACCATCGCCTGGATGGCCGTCACAATTTCGCAAGCAACGGGCACCGGATCGAGTGCATCATGCGGCATGGAGGCGTGGCCACCCCTGCCCTTGACGACAATATCGAACTGGTCAGCCGATGCGAGCAGTGCGCCGGTTCGCCCTGCAACCATCCCATGCGGGCTGTTGGGCATTATGTGCAGAGCAAAGGCTGCATCGGGCAAAGGATCGATCAGACCATCGTCAAGCATGAAGCGCGCGCCATGATAGCCTTCTTCACCGGGCTGGAACATGAACTGCACTTCGCCTGCCAATTGGCCGGCGCGCGCGCAAAGAACCTCGGCGGCACCTGCCAGCATCGCGGTATGGGTATCATGGCCGCAAGCGTGCATCGCGCCCGGAATGGTCGATGAAAACGACAGGCCCGTATCCTCGGTCATCGGAAGTGCATCCATATCACCACGCAGCAAGATCCTGCGGCCATTGCCTGCCTTGCCTTTCAGTGTGGCAACAAGCCCGGTGGTAGAAGGGCCTTCGCGCCACTCCAGTGGCAAATGGGCCAAGGCCTGCCGCACTTTGTCACGCGTGCGCGGCGTATGAAGGCCGAGTTCCGGTTCGGCGTGAATGGCACGGCGCAGGGCGATGATAGCGTCAGAAAACCCGCGCGCCTGTTCGAGCAATTCGTGATTGAGCATCAATGCCTCTTGTTGAAATAGCGAGCATCAGGCTGGCACGGCGCGCTTGCGCTGTCGAGCCTTTGCAATTGATCTTGCACATGCCCCAATGTCACGTTAATCGAGCGGTTAAATTTAAGGTTTGGAGATGTTGCAATGCCCGAAGCCTATATCATCGACGCCGTTCGCACCCCGCGCGGAGTGGGTAAGCCCGGCAAGGGCGCACTTGCCCACCTTCATCCCCAGCATCTGGCCGCGACGGTGCTGAAGGCGATCAAGGATCGCAACAATCTTGATACCGCAACGGTTGACGACATCATCTGGTCCACATCATCGCAGGTACGCGAACAAGGGGGCGATCTTGGCCGGATGGCGGCATTGGCCGCTGGCTATGACGTTGCCGCAAGCGGCACTACGCTTGACCGGTTTTGCGGCGGCGGGATTACCTCGGTAAATCTCGCTTGCGCATCGATCATGTCCGGCATGGAAGACTGCGTGGTTGCCGGTGGAACAGAAATGATGAGTTTCACCATCGCCCATATGGCCCAGCAGACCAACGCCGGGATTGCACCGCTTGGCATGGGATCCGGCAATATGGCGCTTGATGCAATTCATCCGCAGTCCCATCAGGGAATTTGCGGCGATGCGATTGCTTCGATGGAAGGCATAAGCCGTGAGGCATTGGATGCGCTTGCACTGGTCAGCCAGCAACGCGCCGACGTGGCAATCAGAGAAGGCCGCTTTGAAAAGTCGATAGTGCCGGTGTTGAATGATGACGGCTCCGTTGCTCTGGACCGCGAAGAGTTTCCACGGCCCGAAACAACGGCTGAAGCGCTGGCTGCGTTAAAGCCAAGCTTTGCCGGAATGGCCGACTTCGACCTTGGCGGCACCACCTTCCGCAAGCAGATCAACCGGCGCTATCCGGAATTGAAGATCGAGCACTTTCATCATGCCGGCAATTCATCAGGCGTGGTTGATGGCGCAGCGGCGCTACTGATCGTTTCGCCCGCCTATGCGGAAAAGCATGGACTGAAACCGCGTGCACGGATTGTGGCCTATGCCAATCAAGGCGATGATCCGACGCTAATGCTTAACGCGCCCGTTCCGGCAGCCAACAAGGTTCTGGCCAAGGCAGGACTTTCAAAGGACGATATCGACGTCTGGGAAATCAACGAAGCATTTGCAGTCGTTGCCGAAAAGTTCATCCGCGATCTGGAACTGGACCGTGCGAAGGTGAATATCAACGGCGGATCGATCGCACTGGGACACCCTATTGGCGCGACCGGTTCGATCCTTATCGGTACTGCACTGGATGAACTGGAACGCTCTGGCGGGCGTTATGGTCTGGTTACGATGTGTGCCGCAGGCGGCATGGCTCCCGCAATTATAATCGAGCGCATCTAGGAAACTGAAAGCGACCCCCTCTTGACGAAGGCTCCCCGGCAATGGGGAGCCTTCGGCTTGATGCGGTTGCATCTGTTACGGCATGAGTGCATATCCACCAGCGATGACTTGGCTGCCGCGCGCAATTTTCCAGCCTATACGCGGTACGGTGCCGCGCTATGGCACGGCGATCCTGTTTGCGGGCTTGGGCACGGCTGCGCGTTTTCTGGTCGACGCGATGCTGCCACCGGGCTTTCCGTTTCTGACGTTTTTCCCGGTTGTCATTATTTGCAGTTTTTTGGCGGGCCGTGGCCCCGGAATTGTGTGTGCCTTGTTAAGCGGCCTTGCGGCCTGGTTTTGGTTCATCCCGCCATTCGAAAGCTTCCATACCGACGGCCCTGTGCTGACCGCACTGTTGTTTTATGCGCTGGTTGTGGCGGTGGATATTGCGCTGATTGACGGCCTGCTGCTGCGCCAGGAAAAGCTCGTTGAAAGTCAACGAAAGCTGGGCGAGATGGCAGATCACCAGACGCTGCTGTTCAAGGAATTGCAGCACCGTGTGGCCAATAATCTGGCTTCGATTTCTTCGATGCTGCGCCTGCAACGCCGAAGGATCGAGCATGATCCATCTGCCGCACTGGCCATAGTCGATAGCGCCAATACACGGATTGAGCTCATGGGCCGCGTCCATCGCCAACTTTATGATCCTGCGGCGCGGGACCTCGCCTTGCCGGATCAATTTCAACATGTCGTGCAGCAGGCGCAGGATGTGGCCGGTGCGAGCCACATTCAAGTGATTGTCAACGCAGTTGATGCGCGTATTAGCATAGACCGCATGATGACGCTGATGCTGCTGGTCACCGAAGTGCTTACCAATAGCATCAAGCACGCCTTTACCGCAGATCATCCCGGCGAAGTGCGCCTTACACTTGAACGGATCAGCGCCGAAAATCTACGCCTGACGATTGCGGACAACGGCTGCGGGATGGCTGGACAGCCCCCCACCACAACCACCAACAGGCCGCTCGGGCTTGGCACGACCATCATCAAAGGGTTCGCCGCACAATTAAGCGGCACCTTGAAAGTCGACGGCAGCAATGGTGTGACGACCGTGGTCGAATTCCCCGAAGAACGGCCCTGATCTTCAAGGGGGATGACTTTGCACTGATCCAGAACAAATCCCGTTAGTGTCGAGGGG
>JADYXV010000330.1 GCA_020853995.1 Novosphingobium sp. | reverse complement strand
GGCCTCAACCTTGATCGTGCCGCTGAGACCGCCGAAGCCACCCTTGCCGATCTTGGCATCTGCTTCCTCTTCGCCGGGCGTCATCACCCGTCGATGGGCCGCATCATGCCCATCCGGAAAGCCCTGGGCCGCCGCACCATCTTCAATCTTATGGGACCGCTCGCCAACCCCGCAGGCGTCCGCCGCCAACTCGTCGGCATTGCGCGCCCGGCCTATGTCCCGATCTATGCTGAAGCCATCCAGCGCCTCGGCACCGATCACAGTTTCGTCATCTCGGGCGATGAAGGCCTTGATGAACTCAGCCTCGCAGGCGGCAATGAACTCGCCGAGGTAAAGAACGGCGAACTTTCCATGCGCCGCATAACTCCCGCCGACGCTGAATTGCCCACCGCCCCCGTCGATGCGATTCGCGGCGGTGACGCCACCCATAACGCCGCCGCCCTGCGCGCCCTCCTCCAAGGAGAACCCGGCGCATATCGCAACGCCGTCCTGTTCAACGCCGCCGCCGCGCTAATCGTCGCGGGCGAAGCGCAAGACTGGCACGAATGCGTCGAAGAAGCCGCCGAAGCCATCGACAAAGGCCTCGCCAACGCGCTTCTGAACTGCTGGGTCGCCGCCCTGAAGTAGCGCGACTGCCAACCCCAAATCCCGCTCGACACATCCTGCCCCACACGGCAAAGACCCAAGTGCTATGACCGATATGCTCACCGAAATTTGCGATACCAAGCGCACCGAAGTTGCCACACGCAAGGCCGCCACCAGCCTCAGCGAACTGGTCACCCGCGCCGCGCAGCAAACGCCTCCGCGCGGTTTCGAAGCCGCCCTGCGCGCAAAAGCCGCAACCGGTTACGCACTCATTTCCGAAATCAAGAAGGCCAGCCCCTCCAAAGGCCTGATCCGCGCCGATTTCAGCCCCGCTGATCACGCCCGCGCCTATCAGGCAGGTGGTGCCACCTGCCTCTCGATCCTTACCGATGCACCCTATTTCCAAGGCCACGAGGACTACCTGATCGAAGCCCGCGCCGCCTGCACCCTGCCAGTGATCCGCAAGGATTTCATGGTCGATCCGTGGCAGTGCCTTGAAGCCCGTGCAATCGGGGCCGACGCTATCCTGATCATCGCGGCCTGCCTGTCAGACAGCCAGATGGCCGAAATCGAAGCCGCAGCCCGCGAACAGGGCATGGACGCGCTCGTCGAAGTCCACAACGAAGAAGAAATGGCGCGCGCCCACCACCTCAAATCCCGTTTGATCGGCATCAACAACCGCGACCTCAAACGTTTCGTCACCGACCTGTCCACGACCGAGCGACTTGCGCCATTAGCGCCCGCAGGCACCCTCCTGGTCAGCGAAAGCGGCATCAACACCCACGCGGATTTGCTGCGCCTGGAACCTTCGGGCGCGCGCACGTTTCTTGTGGGCGAAAGCCTGATGCGACAAGCGGACATCGAATCAGCGACGCGGGCGTTGTTGGTAGGTTAATGTAAAATCCATGTAAGTGAAGGGCTTATCCTGTACCTTCACTCACCATCGTTCAAAATCTGCACCACTTGCCTGTAAAATGCTTGCCGCTCGTCTGGCTGTGAGCCTGCGCTCGCCCTTGGCCAATCGGCGTTGCTGGCGATCACCAGCTTGCGCTTGGGATCGATGAAAATGCCCTGTCCGAAGATGCCCTGTGCGGCGAAGGAACCGTCGTCATAGGTCCACCACTGGAAGCCATAGCCGCTGCCGGGGCGGGCAATGTCGATCTGCTTTGTGGTGGCGCGGGCGAACCAGTCTTCGGGCACGATCTGCCGCCCGTCTTGCGCTTTGCCGCCAGACAGCACGAACAGCCCGAAGCGCGCATAATCGCGCGTCGCGGCTTGCAGGCAGCAGCCGCCGATCTCGTGCCCGCTCTTGCCCAGCAGCCATGTCGCGGGCGCTTCCATGCCAGCGGGCTGCCACACCTTTTCCTGCAAATAGGCCGAAAGCGTCTTGCCCGTGGCCGATGAAACCAGCACCCCGATCAGGTTCGTCTCGCCCGTGTTGTAATGCCACACCGTGCCCGGCACGTGCGCGCGCGGCAATGTGCGCATATAACTGACAGTCGCGTCAAGATCGCCTTCGGGCTTGGCTCGGTTGAACTTTGCCACATCTGATTGTGGATCCTCATAATCCTCGTTCCAGCGCACGCCCGAACTCATCGTCAGCAATTGCGCCACGCTTACATCATCATAAGCGCTGCCTTTAAGCCCTGGAATATAGGCGCTCACTTTGTCGTCCAAACTGCGGATTGCACCATCTTTCAGCGCCGCGCCCACCAGCGTCGAGGTAAACGATTTGGCCACCGAAAAGCTCGTCCAGCGCCCTTGCGCATCGAACCCGAGGCCATAGCGTTCGAACCGCACCATGCCATCGACCACAATCACCAGCCCTGCCGTACGCTGGCTTGTCATGAAAGCCTCCACACCGGGGATCGCCAGAGGCTTGCCCACTGGCAACGGCAAGGGTTTGGCCGAGGCCGCTATCGTGTTGGACTTGGCCAGAAACGAGAGCCGGTCCATCGCGCGGAAGCCCGCATCGCGCTGCGCCACATTCCACGACAGGACATCCGCGTTGGTCGGCAGCGCCATCAGCACCCCGCGTGTTTCCTTGTCGAGGCTGGCAAAGCCGATTGCGCCCGCCAACACGAATGCGCCTATGGCTCCCGAAAAAGCCAGGCGTTTACGCATCATTCTCTCCCATTACATAGTGATACAAGCCAAAGCGACCACCTGCTTACAAGAATGATAATAACCCAAACCATTGCCTCGTCCAGTTACATACCCCGCCTGCTTGAAAACGCCGCAAATCCAAGCCATGGCTAGTCAACTCGGATTACTGACGAGCAATGTAAACCTGCTCAGGCTGCAAGGGTGAAAAATGAATAAGCTGACCCACCTGGATGCGGCCGGAAACGCCCGGATGGTCGACGTTGGCGGCAAGGCAGAGACCCACCGCGTCGCCATAGCCAAAGGTGCAATCCGCATGAACGCTGCCACTCTGGCCGCAATCGCAGCTGGCAACGCGCCGAAGGGCGATGTTCTTGGTGCAGCCCGTATCGCCGGGATCATGGCAGCCAAGAAAACAGGCGATCTTATCCCGCTGTGCCACCCGCTTGGTGTTGATGCGGTGAACATCGATTTTGAACTGGCGGAAACCGGCATTGAGTGCACTGCCACCGTATCGCTTACGGGAAAAACCGGCATCGAGATGGAAGCGCTGACCGCAGTATCGGTCGCGCTGCTCACGGTCTATGATATGGCCAAGGCGCTAGACAAGGGTATGGTCATCGAAGGTGTCCGCCTGATCGAAAAGCGCGGTGGAAAATCGGGGACATGGCGGGCAGACGGCGCGTGAAATTGCCCCCACTCCCTCTCGCCGAAGCCCAAGCGCGTTTGCTTGCGCTAGCACCTGCTCTGCCGGTGGAACAGCGCACCATACAGCAATGCCTTGGGCACTACCTGGCCGAACCACTCCTGGCCCGTCGCACCCAGCCCTCCGCTGCGCTTTCAGCGATGGACGGGTACGCCTTGCGTGCCGCCGATCTGCCCGGTCCTTGGCGCGCAATTGGTGAAAGCGCCGCCGGACACCCGTTCCTTGGCACTGTCGGCACCAACCAGGCCGTACAGATAAGCACAGGCGCAGTCGTCCCGAACGGCGCTGACATGGTGCTACTACAAGAAGATAGCACCTGTGAAGCTGAAACCCTGCGCCTCACCGGAGAGCCGCCCGCTCCGCCGGAGCGCCACATCCGCCCCGCCGGAATGGACTTCACTTCCGACAACCTGTTGATCGGATCCGGCACCCGCATCGGGCCCGCCCAGATAGCACTCGCCATCGCAGGCGGCCACAGCCACCTTTCCGTCCGCCGCGCAGTTACGGTGACGGTGATCGACGGCGGCGACGAACTGGTTGCACCCGGCATATTGCCCGAACTCCACCAGATGCCCGCCAGCAACGGCCCTATGCTTTGCGCCATGGCCGCTGCCCTTCCCACCACCATCACCCATCGCGGGCCGATTGCCGACAAGTTGGACGATCTTGCAGTCGCCCTCGAAGCCGCCAGCGATTCAGACATTATCATCACTAGCGGCGGCGCATCTGTTGGTGATCATGATCTTGTCCGCCCTGCCCTTGCAGCCATTGGCGCGACCATCGATTTCTGGCGTGTCGGCATCAAACCGGGCAAGCCCCTGCTCATTGCCACACGCGGGCACCAAATAATCCTCGGCCTTCCCGGCAACCCCGCCTCGGCCTACGTCACCGCGTTCCTGTTCATGATGCCGCTTTTGCGCGCAATGCTCGGCGCGGCCCAACCACTGCCGTTTGCCATCCCGGCCCGCCTCACGAGCCCCATGGCCAAGGGTGGCAGCCGCATGGAGTTTCTGCGCGCCAATTGGGATGGCGCAACCGTAACCCTTGATCCTCTACAAGATTCAGGCGCGCTATCCCCATTGGCACGCGCCAACGCCCTCGTTGTCCGCGAAGCATGGGCCAATGCCAAACCGGCCGGAACGGATGTTCCGGTTTACCTAATCGAAAATGGCGGTTTTGCTTGACGAGTCGTAATTGGTTGCTTATCCGTTCCGCATTCGTTCACCTGCGGAGAACCGCCAATGTTAACGCGCAAGCAGCACGAACTGCTCACTTTCATCCAGGTCCGCTTGGAAGAATCCGGCATCTCTCCCAGTTTTGAGGAGATGAAGGAAGCACTCGATCTGAAGTCGAAGTCGGGCGTCCACCGCTTGATCTCTGCATTGGAAGAACGCGGCTTCATCCGTCGCCTGCCCAACCGCGCCCGCGCATTGGAAGTGCTGCGCCAACCCGATAGCGCGGTAACAAAAGGCGGCTCAGCACCGGCTCATGTCGGCGCGGCAGCCAATTCCAATTCCGCCCTGACGCCGTTGCGCGCCCCACAAAAGACCGCTCCTGCTCCGGCAAACGATGTTATCGAACTGCCCCTTCATGGCAAGATCGCTGCGGGTATGCCAATTGAAGCCTTTGAAACCAGCGCAACCTTACCTGTTCCTGCAGCATTGCTTGGCGCGGGCGAACATTACGCGCTCGAAGTTTCTGGCGATTCCATGATCGAAGCGGGTATTTTCGATGGCGATTACGCCCTTGTGCGCAAAACTGACGCGGCACGTGATGGTGAAATCGTAGTGGTTCTGGTCCGTGGTGAAGAGGCCACGCTAAAGTACCTTCACCGCGAAAAGGGCTTGATCCGGCTTGATCCGGCCAATGCGGCCTACGATCCGCAATTCTACCGCCCTGATGAAGTAACCGTGCAGGGCAAGCTTGCCGGACTGCTCCGCCGCTATCATTGATCCGGACTACTCCATCGAACCCTGCGCCATCCTCTACTGTGGTTTGGATCAGGTTCGAGTGGCAAAGCTTGTGAGACCTTGGGTTCAAATTTTGTTTTGAATCCAATTCTATAAGCTGGACTGGGCAATCAAAATCTGAGCGCCGGTGTAACCTTATTCGGGTGTGCTTTTGCGGGCAGTTGAAGCAACCCGCGCTGCTGGCATGTGGTCAGTTGGCAAGCGATACCAGCCATGACGGCCTTGTGTTTCGGCCACGGTGCGAATCTTACCAGTATGCAGGTTTATTGTAATGCCGCCGGTCGTCGCGAGTAATGTTCTGTCGGCTTTGAGCAATTTTGGTTGGCATGACCATGGCAATCGCCGATCCGCGATTACGATATCGGCGCGTTCGCATGCAGACGACAACGCCATGTCGTCAATGTATTCACGGGATCGGGACATAAGCAAAGAGAAGCGTTTACCGTTCCGGTTTATGACAAGGGAGCAGAAGTCCGCACTACAGCGGGCGCCGGGCCAATCGTCCAATGTTTGCAGATCGCCCTCCATTCCGGCCATTTCCAGAAGATTGTCACGCATATAGTCACCACGTCCGGCGCGCAAAACAAGCAGATTGCTGCCTTCGCCAGTGATGCCGACGTGATGACCATCCCCGGTCAAGAGGATATCCGGTGTAGGAGCAAGGATCATCACAGTGATAGCGATAGCAGACGGAAAAATGCCCCACAGACGGACACGACCCGTCCAAAGGGCAAGCCAGAGCATGCCAGTGATGAACAAACCATAGCTCCACGGTGCGACAGGCGGTAGCATGGTAACAGCGCCGGGACGTGACGCCACGAAGTGCGCGAGGGCCAGCAGGAACTCTAGCGCTTTACCGGCGAGCCACCATACCGGGGCACCGATCCCGCCGAGATCAAGCATGAGCGCCATTCCGATCATGGGCATGATCACGAATGTCGTCAGCGGAATAGCGATGACGTTGGCAAGCGCACCATAAACCCCTGCACGGTGGAAGTGGAAAAGGCCGATGGGCATCAATGCCAGTTCGATCACCACTCCGGTTGCCAACAGCAGAACCAGTTGGCGGACAAAGCGGATGAATGGGCCGTGATGGTCTGCGTTGAGGAAGCCACGCACCGGAGCGGCGGTGTGGAAGGCAATGATAGCGATTACCGCTGAGAAGCTCATCTGGAAGCTGGGCCCGATGACCGCTTCGGGCCAGAATAGCATCACCAGCAAGCCACCAACCGCTACGAGGCGTAACGATAAGGGATCGCGGCCCAATGCAAGCGCCACCAGCACCAGAAGTGCTCCGATGCAGGATCGCACCGTGGGGACTTCAGCACCTGTCAGCAAGGTGTAGGCGATACCGGCCAGCGCACCGGCGAAAGCACCCGCAATCGGCACCCGCACGCGCAACGCAATCCAAGGAACGAGCGCCAGCATCCGGGCAATCACCCAGTAAACAAAGCCTACAAGTGCGCTGACATGCAGTCCGCTGATCGAGAGGAGATGCGTAAGGCCGGCGTCGCGCATCGCGTCTTCATCGGTAATGGCAATGGCCCCGCGATCACCGCTGGCAAGCGCGGCAGCGATATTGCCAGGTGAGCCGCCGAGCATCGTCCTGACATGGTTGGCAAGCGCGGACTGCATGCCACGAAGTGTCATGCTGCGATCAGATTCACGCAGCACCTCTACATTCGACAGCGCCGATCCTGTGGCTGCAATTCCACTGAACCATGCCGTACGCGCAAAATCATATGCACCGGGCAGCATCGGCGGCGCGGGAGGCATCAAACGCGCACGCAGGCGTATTATTGCTCCTTGGCGCGCTTCAGGATCGTCCTTGTCCTTCGCCAGGTTTACACGGACCAGCACTGGCGCGGCAAAACCTTCAATCGGCGTTCGCACGACTAGCCTGGACCGTGCCTTGGCGGTTTCTTCACGGCGCTCCACCAGTTGGCCTTGCAACCATACAACGCGGGGGCTGGCGATACCCGGTTGCCCGACAAGCTCGGATTTTAGCCAAATCGTTGCCAAACCTGCGCATGACATTGCTGAAACGCCAATGACTGCCAATCGCAGAAGCCCGAACTCTGCATCGTCAAGCACGATCGCTACAAGCAGAGCAAGTCCGGCCAACCCAAGTAGCACTGCCATCCACTCTGCCGGACCAGGCAAAATGACCCAAGCAACGATTCCTGTGGCAAAAGCAATGACAAGCCACAGTCCGCGTTCAAATGGATGCGCTTCAAGGAACGCTTCTGGATGTTTAAGGATGCTGGACAATCGCGCCGCGATGTCCCAATGCCCCCCGCGTCCGTCCAGCGATCCAGAAGGTCCGGCAGCAGGTAATCCTGACGTCGGGCTGTTCGTTGCAGGAGCGCTGGGACGAGCGGACGCCATGAGTTTTACAGGGAAGGAAAGCGCGGCCAATGGCAAGCGCCACTGATACCATTTCTGCAGGATCGCGCCCCGCTGGCGGGGTGGTTACACGATTTGCACCCTCGCCGACCGGCTATCTCCATATCGGCGGTGCACGCACTGCGCTCTTCAACTGGCTTTATGCGCGCCATCATGGCGGGACATACTTGTTGCGCATCGAAGACACCGATCGTGCAAGATCAACCGACGCGGCGATCGAAGCGATCTTTGACGGCCTGGAATGGCTGGGGCTTGGTGGGGATGAACCTCCCGTTTTCCAGTTCTCGCGGTCAGAACGTCATGCGCAAGTGGCACATCAACTGCTCGATGCAGGGCATGCCTACCGCTGCTATTTGAGCCAGGAAGAACTCGCGGCACGGCGGGAAAAGGCTCAAGCCGAGCGCCGCCCGTTCCGCATTGACAGCGAATGGCGCGATGCAACACCCGATCAATGGCTCGAAGGCTCGCCTTATGTAGTGCGGATGAAATCACCCCGTGAAGGTGAAACCGTCATCGCCGATCAGGTCCAGGGATCGATCACAGTCCAGAATAGCGAACTTGATGACTTCATCGTGTTGCGATCGGACGGCACGCCAACATACATGCTGGCGGTGGTTGTCGACGATCATGACATGGGCGTCACTCACGTTATTCGGGGTGACGACCACATTAACAACGCATTCCGGCAGTTGGTCGTCATCCGTGCAATGAACCGCATTGATGGAACCTGGCCTGACCCGGTTTATGCCCATATACCGCTCATCCACGGTGCTGATGGAGCCAAACTTTCAAAGCGGCATGGTGCCTTGGGCGTTGATGCCTATCGTGACGATATGGGTTTGTTGCCCGAGGCAGTCTTCAATTACCTTTTGCGACTTGGCTGGGGCCACGGAGACGAGGAAATCATCAGCCGGGATCAGGCCGTAGAATGGTTTGATATTGTCGATGTGAACAAGGGGGCTTCGCGTTTTGACCTCAAAAAGCTCTTGAACCTCAACGGCCATTACATTCGCGAAGCCGATGATGCACGATTGGCAGGTTTGGTGGCAGAGCGTCTCGGAACATTGGCACCCTCCTTTTCGGCGGAAACAGGCATTGATCTGCTGATACGCGCGATGCCAGTGCTGAAAATCCGGGCGGCCGACCTCAATGAACTGGCACAAGGTGCCGTGTTCTTGTTTGCGCAACGTCCTTTGCCCATGATCGAAAAGGCCGCTGCGCTTTTGACAGACGAGGCGAAGGTGGTGCTGGGCAAAGTTGTTACCGTACTGGAAGCTGAAAACGGCTGGACAACAGAAATCCTCGAGGCCACGGTAAAACAAATGGCTGAGGAGTTAGGGATAGGTTTGGGCAAAATTGCCCAACCGTTGCGCGCAAGCTTGACGGGACAGGCTACCTCACCGGGAATTTTCGACGTATTGGCACTGCTCGGCAAGGACGAGTCGCTTGCGCGCATTCGCGATCATGCAGCTTGACCAATGCAAGGTATTGAAATGATATGGAACAGGAGGGCAAAGCGTGAGCGATAACCAGGCTTCTATGACCGCTGGCGGCAAGACCATCGAGATGCCCGTAAACAGCGGCACAATCGGTCCCGATGTGATCGACATCCGCAAGCTCTATGCCCAGACGGGCATGTTCACTTATGATCCCGGCTTTACCTCAACGGCAAGCTGTGATTCAGCCATCACCTACATTGATGGCGATGAAGGTGTGCTGCTGCACCGTGGCTATCCGATCGGGCAATTGGCAGAGCATTCCTCGTTCATGGAAGTCAGCTATTTGCTGCTGAACGGCGAATTGCCAAGCGCGCAGGAACTGGCCGATTTCAGCCGTACAATTACCCGTCACACCATGCTGCATGAACAGCTTGCGACGTTCTATCGCGGTTTCCGCCGCGACGCACACCCCATGGCGATCATGTGCGGTGTGGTGGGTGCGCTTTCGGCATTCTATCACGACAGCACCGACATTGCCGACCCGACGCATCGCAAGATCAGCTCGCACCGTCTGATCGCCAAGATGCCGACGATTGCAGCAATGGCTTACAAGTATTCGGTCGGCCAGCCTTTCGTCTATCCTGACAACAAGCTGTCCTACACCGGCAACTTCCTGAAGATGACCTTTGGCGTTCCGGCCGAAGAATATGAAGTGATCCCGGCTGTCGAAAAGGCGATGGACCGCATCTTTACACTTCATGCCGACCACGAACAGAACGCTTCGACTTCAACCGTGCGCTTGGCCGGTTCATCAGGTGCAAATCCGTTTGCCTGCATTGCGGCGGGCATTGCATGTCTATGGGGCCCGGCACATGGTGGCGCAAATGAAGCGGCGCTCAACATGCTGAAGGAAATCGGCACCCCCGACCGCATCCAGCATTACATTGATCGTGCCAAGGACAAAAACGACCCGTTCCGCCTGATGGGCTTTGGTCACCGCGTCTACAAGAACTACGATCCGCGTGCGACTGTGATGCAGTCGACTGTGCGCGAAGTGTTCGATGCGCTGAAGGTTAACGATCCGCTGTTCGAAACCGCCCTCCGCCTTGAGGAAATCGCGCTGAGTGATCCCTACTTCGTGGAAAAGAAGCTGTTCCCGACTGTCGATTTCTATTCGGGTATCATCCTGTCGGCGATCGGTTTCCCGACCACGATGTTCACCGTGCTATTCGCCCTCGCCCGCACCGTGGGCTGGGTGGCGCAGTGGAATGAAATGATTTCCGATC
>JADYXV010000329.1 GCA_020853995.1 Novosphingobium sp. | reverse complement strand
GTCTGCTTTTGGGCCTTGGGCGGTTTGTGTTGATTGGCCGAAAGTGGGTGGGGAGCTGCCCTTCCGACCTCCTGTTAATGTTAACAACCGGCTGCGCTTAGATCTGATGCCAGCGGCCCGCTAAGGCAGAAAGGCTGGGGGTCTATGCTAGGCCGGTTCGCCAGATAAGGTCCAGCCTACGCTCGATTTGCATCGAGTTCTAACCCCCCGATCGTCTAGGACCCAGTCAATGCTAGTCACAAGCACATCCCGGTCCCCTCCGGAATGATAGTCCAAGTCCATCACACCTACTTGGCAAATACCTTTTTTAATCAAAGCGCTAAGGGTCTCTCGAACAGTATCCGCCGATGCAGGTTTTGCAACGCTCACAATTATGAATTTTCCTATGCGGTGAGGACCTCCGTCAGAATCCCAGAGATACGGCAGAAGCGTATTCAAGCGATGACCCTGTAAAGACCATTGCCCGGATCTCGGATCATAACGAGGGAATTGCCGTTCATCTCCGTACTCTACAGCAGCAGGTGTAAGGAACAGACTGAATTGTTGCGTTTCGTGCAGATCTCTCGTGGATAACCACCACGCATCGACGCACAAGATTGCAAGTGCCGCAGTTCCCAGAGCGAGGCGAAGGCGGCGGCCAAACGGTTTCATTGGCAATGAATGGCAGTGAAGTTCAATGTCCGCAATGGCGTCGCTTCCAGAACGGCAGTTTCTAGCAAAAAACATCGAATAGCCGCCATCAGTCCAACCCCCAAAGCAAGCTCACCCCTCCCGCTTCAACAAACTCGCGCCCTTCCAGAACAGCGCCAGCGTGATCAGCGAAATGGCGGCTGAAATCAGGATCGGCATTCCGGGCAAATTGATGATCGCGTCCGGCCCGCTGAACCGCGCAAGGGCTTGGGTGTAAAGCGGTGGGCCGATGATGGCGGCGATGCTGCCGACCGATTGCACCGCGCCTTGCAATTCGCCCTGGCTGCGGGCGTCCACGGCCTGGCTGTTCAGCGCGGCGATGGGGGATTGGACAAAGCCTTGCAGCGAACCCACTGCAATCGCCAGATAAACCTGCCACGCCTCGCGCGCCAAAGAATAGATCACGGCCGCCACGCACAGGCCCGTAACGCCCAGCACGACCGCGCGCCGTTCTCCCAGATAGGGCAGGGCCAGGCGCAGGCCGAAGCCTTGGACCACGGCGCTGGAAAAGCCCACCATCGCCAGCGCCAGCCCCACTTCGCGCACCGAAAAGCCATAGGCGGCAATCGCGAAATAGGCCCATGCCGCCGGGTACACCACGCTGACCAGTTGCCACGTGCCCAGCGCCGCCACGAACCACAGCACGGTGGGGCTTTGCCCGCGCAGCGCGCGCAATGATGATACGGCATTGGCCTTGCGCCAATTGAACGGGCGGCGGTTTTCGGGGCCGAGCGATTCCTTGAGGAACACCAGCCCGAACGCGAAGTTGGTCAGCGCCAGTGCCGATGCCACATAGAAGGGCAGGCGCGGGTTGATCGATCCCAGCAGCCCGCCCAGCGCGGGGCCAACCACGAACCCCACCCCGAACGCCAGCCCCACCATGCCGAAATTGGCAGCGCGTTTTTCGGGCGGTGAAATATCGGCGATATAGGCATAAGCCGCTGAAAAGCTGGCGCCGGTCACGCCCGCCAGCAAACGCCCGACGATCAGCCATGCAAAAGTGGGGGCGACTGCCTGAAGCAGATAGTCCAGCCCCAGCATCAGCACCGCAGCCAGCAATACGGGGCGGCGGCCATAGCGGTCAGACAGGTTGCCCAGCACCGGCGCGAACACGAATTGCATCACGGCATAGCCAGCGCCCAGCCAGCCTGCATATTCTGCCGCCGTGCCGATATCAACGCGCGTCAGATCGATGATCAGCCCCGGCAGCACCGGCGTGACAATGCCGAAGCCGAGCATATCGATCAGCACAATCGCAAAGACGATCCCGAACGAGGCCCTGTTTGAAGAAGTGTCGGCCATCGTCCCCGTCAGTTTAACGTTCCTGTCAATTTAGCGTTTGGTCAGCGCCGCTTCGCATTCGGCCAGCAATTGCGCGATGATCTCGGCAACGGGTTCTTCCTTGGTCACCATGCCCACCGATTGGCCTGCCATGACCGACCCTGTTTCCACATCACCATCAATCACCGCGCGGCGCAATGCCCCTGCCCAAAAGTGCTCGATCTCAAGCTGAGCCTGCCCCATGTCGACAAGGCCTTCGTCGAGGCGCTTGGCCACTTCCACCTGCTTGGCAGTGAACTCTTCGGTGCCCTTGTTCTTCAGGGCGCGGACGGGAATCACTGGCAAGCGCGGATCAACCTGCACGCTGGCCACGGCATCGCGCGCATTGCCACGGAAGAACGCCTTTTTGAACGCAGGGTGCGCGATGGATTCAGTCGCACAGGCAAAGCGCGTGCCCAATTGCACGCCGCTTGCGCCCATTTCCAGATAGCTGGCGATCATCTCGCCCCGGCCAATGCCGCCCGCCACGAAGACGATGTGATCGGCGGCCAGTTCAGGCAGGAATTCCTGCGCCAGCACCGAAGTGGATACAGGGCCAATGTGGCCGCCT
>JADYXV010000328.1 GCA_020853995.1 Novosphingobium sp. | reverse complement strand
TGGCCGACAGGCCATCGGTACAGGTGTTCTGGGCGGCATGCTTTCGGCCACCGTTCTGGCAATCTTCCTCGTGCCGCTGTTCTTCGTACTGGTGAAGGGGGCGTTCAAACGCAAAGGCACTCCGCCGGTACCCGCGCTGGCTCAGGGGGATGTGGCATGAAACTGCGCACCCTCCTCGCAACGCTTCCGGCATTGGCACTGACGGCTTGCAACTTTGCGCCTAAGTACACGCGCGCAGAAGCACCAGTGCCGTCTGCACTGCCGCAGGGTATGGCCTATGCCGCGCTTCCCGCTGGTGAAACTTCTGCCGATGCGCTCGGCTGGCGTGATTTCTTCACCGATCCACGTTTGCAAAGCGTCATCGCCAAAGCCTTGGCCGATAATCGCGATTTGCGCGTTGCATTGGCCAACGTCGAACGGGCAAGGGCGGTGTACCGCGTGAACCGCGCCGCACTGTTCCCCATCGTCAACGGGGCGGGCACGCTTTCAGCCGTGCAAGGCACGCAGGGCCGCGTCACAGACAACTTTCTGGTTCAAGCCGGTGCTAGTGCCTATGAAATCGATCTATGGGGCCGGTTGCGCAATCTGGGTGCAGCATCATTCCAACGCTATCTCGCCACGGATGAAGGCCGCAAATCCACGCAAATTGCGCTGATTGCCGAAACGGCCAGCGCCTGGCTCACCCATGCTGCCACAGCAGACGCGTTGCGCATCGCCAAGGAAACGCTGGCCACCCGCCAGGAAACGCTGGACATCAATGTCCGGCGTGAAGCAAACGGCATCGGTACCAAACTCGATGTCGCGAACGCCACTGCCCAACTCAATACGGCACAGACGGCCGTGGCGGATTTCACCACCGATCTGGCGCAGGCCCGCAATGCACTTGAACTGCTAACAGGGGGACCGGTCAGTGATGATCTCTTGCCATCCACCCTTGGCAGCGGCGATCAGACGCTGGCCGTATTGCCCGTGGGCCTCTCATCGCAAGTCCTGCTACGCCGTCCCGATGTGATTGCTGCCGAACATACCTTGCGCGCTACTTATGCCGATATCGGCGTTGCGCGTGCTGCCTTCTTCCCCTCGCTCTCGCTGACCGGGCTGTTTGGCTATGCCAGCGCCGGACTGCTCAAGATATTCGAAAACAGCAGTTTCCAGAAAACGGCTAACACTGCGCTGCGCCAGCGGATCTTCGATGGCGGTGCCACCGCAAACAACCTCAAAGCTGCCAAAGCATCGCGCGATGCCGCACTGTCGGGTTACGAAGGTGCCATCCAGAACGCCTTTCGCGAAGTTGCCGATGCACTTGCCCGTCGCGGCACGATCGATGATCGCGTCAACGCGCAAATCTCGCTCGAAGCAAACGCTGCAACCGCCTATCGTTTGTCAACAGCGCGTTATAACGCGGGCATCGCCAATTACCTTGAACCGCTCGATGCCCAGCGTACCTATTACAATGCGCGCCAGTCGCTCGTTTCGGCCCGTCTGGTAAAGGCCGCCAATATGGTGGAGCTCTACCGCGCGCTGGGCGGCGGACTTCAGGAGCAATCAGTGCGCTGACGAACCCTTCGTCCGTTTGATCGTGCCGGAAAAGCTCATCACCGTTTCCTCGCCGGAATAGATCATGCCGCGCACGAAAATCAGGCTGCGGCCCGACCGCACACATTCGCCGCGCCCCGTCAGCAATTGTCCCGGTGCGGCGGCGCTGACAAACTCGCAATTCATCGTGACGGTAACCCCGGTCACTTCATCCCCGTCCGATCCGCCGATCATAAACAGGGTATAATCCGCAAACGTCATCAACGCGCCGCCATGGACGGTGCCGTGGCCGTTTGCGTTCTTCGCTTCGGGCATGAAGCCTGTAACGATCCCATTCTCATCGCGCCTGACGAAAAACGGCCCGCTTGCGTCCTCGAAAGGATCGTGGCCGGACCACTTCCACCAGCCCTGCCAAGGGGCCTGTTCTTCCTGAATGAAACTGCCCCGGATCGGCGGCTGCGCAGTGGACGTATCGTGATCGCTCATGCCACGCCCCTGACTTACAGCCGCCGGTTTGTCGAGTGCGATCAGGCGGCTGCCTGTTCCCGCGTCGCCATGATGCGGCTGGCAAGGGTCTTGCCGGAAATCCATGCGTTCTCCACGCGTGGCCCCAGCAGCCAATCGCCGCATATGCCGATGCGTGATTGCCCGCTCCACAGCGCGCCCAGATTGCTTCCGGTCGACATGGCATAGCGCCAGCGATGTGCCGATATCGCCACCGGTTCGGGCATCTTGATCGACAGCGCGCCGCTCAATGCCGAAAGCAGTTGGGCAGCGACCATTTTCGCCGTTTCTTCAATGTGCGCGCTTGACCAGTTGGGGTTGGCCTGCACCACCCACGCTTCCGGCCCCTTGCGCCCCGGCTTTGAAGAATCGCGCGCAGCCCAGCTGATCGATCCGGCATCACGCACCGTGTCACGCTCGGTCGGCAGCTTTGCATCAAATACGAACATACCGGTCCAGCAGGGCTGCGAACGTGCCGCGAGCGCCGTGGATGCCAGCGACAGATCATGAAGCGCCACAATCGCCGCCGTCTGTTCTGGCGGAAGCGCGACAACCACGGTGTCGAACGGTCCGCTTTGTACCCGCTCGCCATCTGCGTTTTCACCGGCCAGATGCCATGAACCATCACGCCGCACCAATCCACGCACGTTCCATCCGAACGTCACATCGTGATGATCGGCAATATCGCGGACAACCGCGTTCATGCCGGGAACGCCAACCCATGCTCCGGTTCCGGCCGCAGGCCAGGGTGCCGCAACCCCGCAGGCCGACCAGCGCGCAACTTGCGCCATGAAAGCCGGGTCGCGCACCGTGAAATATTGGGCCCCGTGGTCAACCTGCGTTTCACCAAGCGGCGTTTGCATGCGACGCGTGGACATGCGTCCACCCGCGCCGCGTCCCTTGTCAAACAACGATACAGCATGGCCCGCACGTTTGAGCCGGTCCGCACATGATAGGCCGGCCATGCCCGCGCCAACGATTGCAACACGCATTGTCACTTTTTTCCGTGGCTCAACCACGAC
>JADYXV010000327.1 GCA_020853995.1 Novosphingobium sp. | reverse complement strand
AGACGGGCAGAACTGGCAGTTGCGGATGTGGTGGAAACCCTTTGTCACGTTGATCTGGTTCGGCGGCATTCTCATTGCGCTGGGCGGCCTGCTCTCACTGATCGGGCGGGTAGAGCGTGATCTCTTTTCGCTGCGCCGCTGGAGGAGCAAATGAAGCGCATCTGGCTCTGGGCACCTTTCATCCTGTTCGCCATTCTGATTGGCGTGTTCGCGCGCGGTTTGCTGTACCCGACAGACCGGGTGGGGGCGTCCGGCATGGTCGGGCGACACATGCCTGCGTTCGTTCTGGACAATGCCGTTCCGGCCAATCCTGCGCTCGATTCCAAGCAATTTGCAGACGGCAAACCGCGCCTGCTCAACATTTTCGGCAGCTGGTGCCAGCCCTGCATCGTCGAAGCGCCGATGCTGATGCAGTTGCAGGCACAGGGCGCGGAGATACTGGGCATTGCCATTCATGACGAGCCCGACCGGCTGGCCCGGTTTCTCGCGACCAATGGCAACCCCTATGTGCAGATCGGGCTTGATCCCAAGAGCCGCACGCAGATTGATTTCGGATCAGCGGGCGTGCCGGAAACCTTTGTCGTCGATGGCAATGGCGTGATCAGCTATCAGCATGTTGGCATCATCACGCCCGATGATGTGCCGATCATCATGGCCAAGCTGAAGGGGGTGCAGTGATGCGCGGCGTAAGCATCCTTCTGCCGCTCTGCCTGCTGGCCACCGCGCCTCAGGCCATCGCCCAGATCGATTATGCCAATGTGCAGCTGACCGACCCGGCCCTGGAAAGGGCCGCCAAGGATCTGATGGAAACGATCCGCTGCGTTGTCTGTCAGGGGCAATCGGTGGCAGACAGCAATGCCGATCTGGCCGCCGACATGCGCGGCTTGATCCGCGAGCGGATTGCAGCGGGCGAACAGCCCGAAGCCATCCGGGCATGGCTGATCGACCATTATGGCGATTGGGTGAGCTTCAAGCCGCAGGTGGATGCCGCATCGGCTCCGCTTTGGGGCATCCCGATCCTCGCCATGCTCGCGGGCCTGTTCCTGATCCGGGGTCGGCTGAAACGAAGGAGCACATGATGGCGTGGCTGTTTGTTCTGGTCTTTGCCGCGTTGCTGTGTGGCGGGCTTTATAGAAGCGGTCGATTGGGCCGCCGCGCGTTTGAGCTTTTGATCGTGGCCATTCTGTTCGGGGCTGCGGGCTATGCGTGGCAGGGCAGCCCCAGCCTGCCCGGTGTGCCCACCGCGACTCCGCCCCGTCCCTGAAGCCCGTTCGGGAGGTGATTTTCATGTACGACCGCATCTTCAATGCAGCAATTGACCGCCTTCATGAGGAAGGCCGTTATCGCGTCTTCATCGACATCCTGCGCAACAAGGGGGCCTTTCCCAACGCGCGCTGCTTTGCGGGTCATAACGGGCCGAAGCCGATCACGGTGTGGTGCTCGAACGATTATCTTGCCATGGGGCAGCATCCCAAGGTGATTGCCGCGATGGAAGAGGCGCTGCATGATGTCGGTGCGGGTTCCGGCGGCACGCGCAACATTGGCGGCAACACGCATTACCATGTCAATCTGGAGGCCGAACTGGCCGATCTGCATGGCAAGGAAGGCGCGCTTCTGTTCACCTCCGGCTATGTCTCGAACGAGGCGACGTTGGCCACGCTGGCCAAGGTTCTGCCGGCTGCATCATCTTTTCGGATGAGCTCAATCACGCCTCGATGATTGCGGGCATCCGCAATTCGGGCTGCGAAAAGCAGGTGTGGCGGCACAATGATCTGGTTCATCTGGAGGAATTGCTCGAAGCGGCAGACCCGGAGACGCCCAAGCTGATCGCGTTCGAAAGCGTTTATTCGATGGATGGCGACGTGGCGGACATCACCGCGATCTGCGATCTGGCCGACAAGTATAACGCCATCACCTATTGCGACGAAGTGCACGCCGTGGGCATGTATGGCCCGCGCGGCGGCGGCATCACCGACCGCGATGGCGTGGCGCACCGCGTGACGATCATCGAAGGCACGCTGGGCAAGGCGTTTGGCGTGATGGGCGGCTATATCGCAGCCGATCAGGTGATTGTGGACGTGATCCGCAGCTATGCCCCCGGCTTCATCTTCACCACGAGCCTCTCGCCCGTGCTGGTGGCCGGCGTGCTGGCGAGCGTGCGGCACCTGAAACAGTCGAGCGTGGAGCGTGAGGGCCAGCAGGCCGCTGCCGCCTATCTCAAGCGGATCATGGCGGAGGCAGGCCTGCCGGTGATGAACTCCACCACGCACATCGTGCCGCTGATGGTGGGCGATCCGGTGAAGGCGAAACGCATCAGCGACATCCTGCTCGCCGAATATGGCGTTTATGTGCAGCCGATCAACTTCCCCACCGTCCCGCGCGGCACCGAACGCCTGCGCTTCACCCCCGGCCCCCAGCACAGCACCGAAATGATGGATGAACTGGTGCAGGCCCTGTGCGAAATCTGGGAACGCATGGAGATGCGGAAAGCCGCGTGAGGCGGGACGAACACCAGCCCCGTTCCGTCATCTTTCCTGATTTCAGAGGGTGCTGGAGCGTCTGCTGGTCAGGCCACCACGCCAGTCAATCGCGTGCGGCGGGAGGGGCGGACCTGGCCGGTCTTGTGCGCCCGCCACAGGAACCACACGCCCGTCAGCGTGCACAGGATGATGGCCGGAAGCGAAGCCTCTGCGCCAAAGGCTCCGCCGGTCAAAAGCTCTGGCCCGCTGATCTGCGCGCGCAGCAGCCCGTCCATGGTCAGGCCCGAAACCGCCACACCATAAATGCCGGTTTGCGTAAAGTTCCACGCCATATGCAGGCCAATTGCCGCCCAAAGCCGTCGCGTGACCATATAGACCGCACCCAGCAATATCCCTGCCTCCAACGCGATGGCGATAGCAGCCCACAGGCTGGCATTGGGATTGCCCATATGCGCCAGCCCGAACAGCGCGGCAGACAGGGCAATGGCGGCCCAGCTGCCCAGCCATTCCTCCAGCAGGCGGAAGATCACACCGCGCACCAGCACTTCTTCAACCACGCCTGATCCCAGCGCCATGGCGAGCACCGGCACCAGCACATGCACCGGGTTGGT
>JADYXV010000326.1 GCA_020853995.1 Novosphingobium sp. | reverse complement strand
GTCTTCAAGCCACAACTCCAGCGCCTCACACGCGTTTGGCACCAGTTGTTCAACATCATCCGCAGCCGACAAACAGCCGGGCAGATCGGGGAAGTGAACGCCAAAGGCGCTGTCTTCCTGTTTGTGAACGACTGCATAGAAATATGTCATAGCCAACCTGCCATCTGTGCGATGCTGCGCGCAGTGCCGATAGGCAGGTCTTTCTTCGGATGGGGCACAATCACGGTTACGCCATCGCGGCGAAATTTGTGATCCGAACCTTTCACCGAAATTTCGACAAACCCTTCGGCGAGCAACCGTCTCACGATCCTGCGGCCATCACGCTCCATGCGCAACTATATACACACAAACTTCTAGGTTAGCAAGATTAAGCCAGCTTCCATTCCCAGCCGAGAGGATCGCCATCCATCACGTCGACGCCCTTTGCGGCCAGTTCGTCCCGCAGCGCGTCAGACTTGGCGAAGTCCTTGGCAGCGCGGGCTTCTTTGCGGGCGATGAGGGTGGCTTCGATTTCGGCTTCGTCAAGGTCAACGCCCTTTGGCCGCATGCGCAGATCGGAGCGTTCCAGCGTGAGCAGGCCAAGGCCGAGCACAGCATCCATCGCTTGAACAACCTGCAGTTTCTTGGCCGGGTCTACCTTCTTTTTGGCCAGCACATCTTCCAGCAGCGTCAGCGCCACCGAGGTGTTGAGGTCGTTGGAAATCGCTTCGTTAAAATTCACTGTCAGGTCGAGGAACATATCCAAGCCGTCACCCTGAACTTGTTTCAGGGTCCATCCCTCGTCACGAACCCACGGCTCTGGATCAGACATGGATGCTGAAACAAGTTCAGCATGACGCGCCTTGAGGTTTGAGATCGTCATCAACATACGCTTCAGCCGCGTAAGTGCAGCGCCCAGCCCGTCCCACGAAAACTCCAGTTCCGAACGGTAGTGCGCTTGCAGGCACATCATACGATAGGCCAGCGGGTGGTAGCCTTTGTCGATGAGCAATCGCAGACGCAGGAACTCGCCTGACGATTTGCTCATCTTGCCCGAGCGTTCGACCAGAAAATTGTTGTGCATCCAGATCTTGGCGCCCGAATTTGCGGGAACGTCCAACCCATTGGTGCAGCAGAACGCTTGATTCTGGGCGATTTCATTGGGGTGATGGATTTCGCGGTGATCGATCCCGCCGGTGTGGATATCGAACGGGAAGCCGAGCACTTCGCCCGACATGACCGAGCATTCCAGATGCCAGCCCGGAGCGCCCTTACCCCACGGCGAATCCCATTCCATCTGGCGCTTTTCACCCGCCGGGGTCTTGCGCCAGATCGCAAAGTCCGCCGCATTGCGCTTGCCCTCAACCGCCTCGATGCGGCCAAACTCTCCTTCCTCGATTGTGTTTTCAATAACCTGAGCAACGAGTTCGGCCTTTTTCTTTGTATCGGGCGCCTGATCGACTAGGCCAAGAAGTTCGCCCTTAAACTCAAACCGAGCTTTGATTTCACCCGAACGTATCTCGCCCGCCAATAGACCATAGTCCGCCACGGAGGCCACGTCGAAATAAAGGCCGCTATCGAGTTCATAGCAGTGCTTTTCCGCGATGGATTGTGCGAACGCGATCATCTGCGGGACGTAATCAGTCGCTACGGTCCATTGTGCGGGCTGGCGGATGTTCAGCGCGCGGACATCGGCCCAATAGGCTTGCTTGTAATGCTCGGCGATGTCCCAGATGGATTGGGCCTGCGCCTTGGCCATCTTTTCCATCTTGTCCTCACCCGCATCGGCATCGTCGGTCAAGTGGCCGACATCGGTGATGTTGATGACGTGAGTGAGTTTATAGCCTTTGAACGACAGCGTGCGGCCCAGCACATCGGCAAAGACATAGGCCCGCATGTTGCCGATGTGCGGGTAGTTGTAGACCGTCGGCCCGCAGGAATAGACGCGCGCTTCGCCTGCGTGAACCGGCTCGAACGGCTCCAGCTGGCGCGTCAGGCTGTTGAACAGGCGCAAGGGTGTGGTGGCGGGTGCATCAGACATGGTGATGCCATTGCCCCGCCCGCACGCGCTTGGTCAAGGACTTCGGTTGCGCGAATTACGGCGCGGCAGGTTCATCCTCTTCCAAGGAGGCGGCCAGCCAATCAAACTGAGCCTTGCAGCCGTTGTCGAGCAGCAACGTGCCAAGCGAGGCCGCATCGGCTGGCACGGCTTCGGGTTCGATCATGATGATCTGGAACTCGATCACTTTATCGGGTGTTGCCTCGTCATAGATGCGATAAGTACGCCCCTCTTGCGGGGCCAGCATCGTTTTGGGCCAGGCGATGCCAACCGTTTTTGGCGGCCATTGCATACGCACCATTTCACCGCCGGTTGCCTCGGTCAGCCATGAAAAGCTGCGTTTGGCGCTTTCGCTGCGCCACAGATAAAGGTCACTGCCGCGCGGAACACAAACGGTGCCGCCTTGTTCGGTATCGGCGAGCCAGATGCTGACGGGCATGACGGTATCGCCCTGATCGTCTCCAGCACCTCTTACGGCCCCACCGCGCACAGCCCCCGCTCTGACAGAGGCCGGATTGCTGAGCGAGCGGGCCAGAAGCGCCGCGCCTCCTCGATCACGATTGACCGCAACCGTCAGCGAAAACGTGCCTGCACCACGCAAAACCCGAGTTCCGGCCTTGTCCAGCACGGTCACGATATCACCTGTCTGTAGCGTCACCTGTTCGGCCGCCGACAAGCGCTTGCCCTTGGGATAATTCACGGCGGATGGTCCGGTAGAACGGACGACGACCGCCTGCGCGAAAGCTTGTGCCGAAACAGCCAGGCCCAGTGCCAGCGCCAGCGTTGCTGCCAATGTGCGCCCCGTTGCCCGGTTCATGGCCTTAACCCCCAGCCGATGCGGAAGCGGCAAGCCCTGCCAGAAGATCAAGCTGGGCCGTACACCCCTTTTCCGCCATTGTTGCCGCAATCTCAAGTTCGTCGGCATGCACAGCGGCCAACAGCATGGTGCGGATCTTGACCGGTGCGCCCACGGCGTTGCTGAAAGTGTAGGTTTGCCCGTCAATCACCGGTACGCTGGCAGAGGGCCAAACTTTCAGCGCGCTGCCTGCGCGCCAGGTTACATCAGCCGTGCTGCCGTCTTGCGAAAGCAGTTTGCCGGTTCCCTCGTCCGTTTTCGCAGGGCGCCACAACACCAGTGTGGCAGGGTCCGCCACACAGTATGTTCCGCCCTTGCTCACGTCGATATACCAGACGTTTTCGGGGGCAGCCGGTGCAGTCACGACGGGAGCCGCCGTGGCGCCGCGAACTGCTCCGGTCCGGGTCCGCGCGCCGCCGCCGCGGGCCATCATTGCGGCAAGCGCCGTGCCGCCTGCTGCATCGCGATTGACAGCGCCATTAAGCGCAAAGGTGCCCGGGCCGGAGAGCACCCGCGTTCCGGATTTATCAAGCACAGTGACATGATCCCCGGCGCGCAGTGTGACCGAGGAATTTGCAGGCAGCTTCTTGCCTTGCGAATATGTTGCTGCCGAAGGCCCGGTTGAGCGGACGACGATCGATTGCGCCGCTGCTGTACCTGACAGCATGAGGCCAGCCATCGCCGCAGCACCTGCCAGAACGGCCTTGCGGGCCAGTCCGCGCGTGAAGGGTGCATCAACCAAGAACATAACTTTCTCCCTTATGCGTATTCCGCAGTCTCTCGATCAGGTTAACCATCGCATCGTCATTGTTAACCGATTCGGCGATTGTTGCTGTGAGTGTCTGCACACGATCTGCTTCGCCCGCTGAATGCGCGCTGACGAGGTCTTTTGCCGATTGGCGCTGCTCTTCGGGCATGTCAGGCACAGGCTCAAAAATCTCGACCGGGGTGTTGCGCCCTCGCAGGGTAACAGAACCCATCGGACGGAACCAGTCCAGCCCGGAACGCTCCGCCGCCTCGCGGCTTACCAGCACTTTGGTATCAAGCGGTTTGTTCGCGCCCTCCAATCGTGCAGCGGTGTTCATGGCATCGCCCAGTGCGGTGTACTGGATGCGCCCTTCCCCGCCAAAGTTGCCCACCACAGCATCGCCATAGTGCACACCCACGCGGGTGCGGCCGATTCTTGGCACACCTTCCGGCGCAGCCTTGCGGAATTCCTCACCGGCCAGATACATCGCATAGGCGGCCTTGACCGCGCGCTCGCCATCATCGGGATAGGCAATCGGCGCACCCCAGAAGGCAACAACCGCATCACCCACAAACTTGTCCAGCGTGCCGCCATATTCCAGCACGACAGCGCTGAGCCGGTCCAGATAATCGTTCAGCAATCGGGCAATCATCTCGGGCTCGACCGCATGGGTGAGCTTGGTAAAGCCTTCCAGATCGCTGAACAGGCAGAATATCTGGCGCTTTTCACCATGCAACATAAGCCGCTCGGGATTGCGCATGATTTCATTGGCGACCGAGCGCGGCAGGTACTTGCCAAGCGCCCCTTGCGCAAATTCACGTTGCGCTGCGTTAACCGCGCGGACGCTGGAACTGACTGCGGTAAAGGCAATCAGCCAGCCGACGATCCAGCCGGTGGCTGGAAGGTTCAGCGTATCATAACCGGCGCGTTCAACCAGAAAGGGAACGATCAGGAACAGGGCAAATTGCGCCAAGACCGAAAGCGCCTGTACCCATGTCCGCGATTGCACCAGAGCCGTGATTACCCCCAACCCCACGGCCACGATTGCCGCCAGCACTTGCAGCCACAGCGCAGGCGGCGCTTTCCATGCCTTGTCCAGCAATTGGGCCAGCATGGACGCGTGGACTTCAACACCGATCATCCGCGTTTCGCCTGTTACCGGATTACCGGTGCGGGTGAACGGCGTGTCGAACTGGTCAAAGTCTGAAAAGTCTCCGCCGATCAGGATGTAGCGCCCTTTTATGGCATCTGCCACCAAGGGCGCAGTTTCAGGATCGGCCAGAAGATCGATGGGAATCTTGTCGAACACCGGGCGATCTGTCGCGGTGGGCACACGATAGCGGATCGGACCGGTATAGCGTGCAAACCGCGGATCGGCATCAGGCCCACCATTGGTCAGTGCGAGCGACAGCAAGGGCGGCAAACCGGCGTATTGTTTGGGCCAATAGCGCGCCACGCCATCAACATCAGTTTCAAGCAGGATCGACGTGGGCTTGACCACATCGGTCTGGACGCTGGCCATAAAGGCGCGCAGATCCTGTTCCTGTTCGTAAGTGATCGCCTCGGGATTGGTGCGGTTATCGGCAAAAGCCAGATAGACCGGCGTCCGCATCGCTTTCAGTGAAGCACGCAAGGCTTCGTCATCATCTTGCGGACTGTCAAACAGAACGTCGATGCCGACACCCTTTGCGCCCAGTTGATCAATCTGCGTCAAAGCCTTCGACAGGATAGTGCGGTCAACCGGCGAAATCTGCCCCGTGGCGCGGTTCGTATCAGCGGTATAAACCACCAGCGTCACACGTTTGTCTGTGTCGGTACGCGGTGAAAAATTCACGGCGCGTATATCGTACAATGCAGCTTCGGCATCGTGGAGCAAAGGCAGGCGCCATGAGTTGAATGCGATATGCAGGGCCAACGCCAGCAACAGCAACGCCACAGTTATCCGCTGCCAGCCCAACTGCCTAAGGCTGCGGCGCGCAGTATTGCCGATTTCGCTCGGGCTGTTTTTGACAGATCCCCTATCCGGCATTGCTCAGTCCCCCCGAACTTCAAAACTGCTTGCCAGCAAACTGCCCGTCAGCAGCGCAAGGCGTTCCCCAAGCCGAAGCATCTCTGCCTCATGCTCTTGCTACGTATTATTTGCGATGCCCGAAAAATTTATGACGTTGGACACAGCATAAGCGCATTTGGCCACCACTGCCAATGATCACCGAACGGCCGAAACCGCTCAATTTTAAGTGTGAATCAAAAGCCTTCGAAAGAAACGGCTTCCGACAGCGATGCGCGGGGCACTTCAAAACGGTTGAGCGCAGCTTCAGGATCGCGTTTGCCAATGGCAAGGCCGCAAAAGAAAATGTGATCGTCCGGAATGCTGACGCAAGCGCGCACTTGCTGCTGATAAGCCGCCCACGCCTCTTGTGCGCAGGAATCCAACCCTTCTTCCCGAAGCAGTAACATGACTGTCTGCAGCCACATGCCGATGTCCGACCATTGCGGCGGCCCCATATAGCGAGGGGTATGGACCAACATCAGGACAGGAGCACCGAACGCACGGAAATTGTTGAAAAACTGCGCCAAGCGCCCGCGCTTGTCATCGCGCGTTACGCCGAGCGCATCATACATCGCCTCACCCACGCCAAACCGGCGCGCTTCGTAGACGCCATCCAGTTCAGGCGGATAGACCGCGTATTCCGGCGCATGGGCCGCCCGGCCCTGCGGCATAACTTCAGCGACCGCCGCAAACAGCCGGCTCAAGGGATCGCCTGTAATCACACGCGCATTCCAAGGCTGGACGTTACCTCCCGATGGTGCACGCTGTGCCTTCTCAAGCACACGCTCAAGCATCGCCAAAGGAACTGGATCAGGCAGGAAACTGCGCACCGAACGGCGGCTGGAGACAGCTTCCGTTACTGTGACGGCCATGAAGTCAGAAGCCGAGAAAGCGGACGTTGCCTTCAACCGGTTCGCGTTGACGTTCAAAACTGTTCACCGCGGTATCTTCGACACGATAGCCGATAGCTATGCCGCAGAAGAATATGTGGGTCTCATCCGAAACCCCGATGAAATCCTTGATCAGTCTTGCGTGCATGGAAAGGAATTCCTGCGGGCATGAATCCAGGCCTTCTTCACGCAAAAGCAGCATGATCGTCTGCAGCCACATGCCAACATCCGACCATTGTGGCGATCCCATGCGCCGATCAAAATAGCACATCAGAACCGCAGGAGCGCCAAATGACGTAACGTTGCTGCGAACGAAATCGCCTCGCGCATCACCATCGGACCGCCCGATTTCCATTGCCTGATACATCGAGGCGCCAACTTGTTGCAGGCGTGCCTTGCATTCTGGAATGACTTCGGGATCGGACCAGGAATATTCAGGCGGGTCCTTCATGTGCGAAACCAGCATCTTCTGCTGCAGTTGCGCCAGCGGTTCGCCAGTCAGGATGGTTGCTTCCCAAGGCTGGAAATTGCATCCTGACGGAGCCCAGCGAGCCTTGCCCATGATGCGGTGCAGCACTTCGAATGGCACGGCATCGGGTTTGAACACCCGGATTGAACGACGGGAAAGGACGGCTTCGCTGACTGACATGTTGTTCATGGCAATTTAACTGCCCGCCTAAACCCGCGCGGTCAAGGCCGGTTACTCATCTTCGAAAAGATCTGCCAGTTGTTCAATGATTGTTCCGCCAAGCTGTTCAACGTCCATGATCGTCACCGCGCGACGATAGTAGCGCGTCACGTCGTGGCCGATGCCGATGGCAACGAGTTGAACCGGCGATTGCTTTTCAATCCACTGAATCACCTTGCGCAAATGCTGCTCAAGATAGCCCGCATTGTTCACCGAAAGCGTCGAATCATCCACAGGAGCGCCATCGGAAATGACCATCAGGATACGGCGGTCTTCCGGGCGCGCCAACAAGCGGCTGTGCGCCCATAGAAGCGCCTCGCCGTCGATGTTTTCCTTCAGCAAGCCCTCGCGCATCATCAGGCCGAGATTCTTGCGCGCGCGGCGCCAAGGTTCATCCGCTTTTTTGTAAACAATGTGGCGCAAATCGTTGAGACGGCCCGGTCGTGCAGGCTTGCCGCCCGAAAGCCAGGCTTCCCGGCTTTGTCCGCCCTTCCATGCCCGCGTGGTAAAGCCCAGAACTTCGGTCTTCACCCCGCAGCGCTCTAACGTACGCGCCAGGATATCTGCGCTAATCGCGGCGATAGAGATCGGCCGCCCACGCATCGATCCTGAATTGTCGATCAGCAAGGTCACGATCGTATCCTTGAACTCGACATCGCGCTCAATCTTGTAAGACAACGAGTGGCCAGGCGAAATGACAACACGTGCCAGACGCGCTGCATCCAGCAAGCCTTCTTCCTGATCGAAATCCCACGACCGGTTTTGTTGCGCCATCAACCGACGCTGCAAGCGGTTTGCCAGGCGCGTGACGACGCCTTGCAAACCCTTGAGCTGCATGTCGAGGTAAGCGCGCAAGCGCGTCAGTTCTTCCTCGTCACACAAATCGCTGGCAGCAATCACTTCGTCGTATTGCGTGGTGAAGGATGAGTAATCGAAGTTTTCGGGCAGATCTGTCCATGGCCGGTTCGGACGGGTTGGCAGCATACCCTCCTCGCCTTCATCGGACATATCGGCATCGGCTGCATCTTCGTTCTGCTCGATTTCCTGCTCGGACTCCGAATCATCGTCGCCTTCGCTGGTGTCGCCTGCGACCTCGGATGGTTCCTGCTGCTGCTCGTCTGCCGTTTCGGGCTGATCTTCGCCTTCGTCGTCCTGCTCCTCACCCTCGTCTTCTTCGGCATCCTCGTCCGGCTCACTGGCGGGTTGCGTCAGTTCCAGATGCTGAAGCATTTCGAGTGTCAGTTGCTGAAAGGCGCGCTGATCATCAAGCGATTTCGCAAGGCTTTCAAAGTCCTCGCTTGTCTTGCTTTCAATCCAGCTGCGCACCATCGCCATACCGGTATCGGTGCTGGCCGGTGCGACTTGCCCGGTCAGCTTTTCACGCAGCAGCAAAGCCAGCGCCGAAGGCAAAGGTACTTCTTCAGGCTTTGTGGCGCGCGCGATGGGATCGGATGCCATGCGCACTGCAAGCGCCGCATCAAGATTACCGCGCATCCCGGCAAAGGCGTTTGACCCCAGCGCTTCGTAGCGCACTTGTTCGACCGCATCATAGCAAGCCCGCGCCAAAGCTTCGGTGGGCGCATGACGGCCATGCAATGACGCGTTGTGGTGCCGCAACCGCAGCGCCATCGAATCGGCATATCCGCGCGCCTGCGCCACCTGATCGGCTGGCAAAGCGCGCCCCGGCATGGGTACGCGCATGGAACTGCCCGACTGGACCGGCGCGTCCGCTGTCCACGCCACCTCTACCTCTGGATCAAGCGAGATGGCGCGGGCAGTGCCGGTCAGCACCGAGCGGAAACGGTCAAGTGGGGATTCGTCAGCCAAAACAGCGGTGCCCGTAGTCAGGTGTTGGTATCAGACGATGCTTTGGCCGGTCTTTGCCCAATCGGCAAGGAACCCTTCGATACCCTTGTCTGTAAGGACATGTTTGAACAGGCCCTTGATCACGGCGGGCGGCGCGGTGATCACGTCCGCACCGATCCGCGCGCTTTCCAGCACATGCACGCCGTGGCGGATCGAGGCGACAAGGATCTGCGTTTCAAACGCATAGTTATCGTAGATCAGGCGGATGTCGCGGATCAGGTACATGCCATCAAAGCCATTGTCATCATGGCGGCCCACGAATGGCGAGATAAATGTCGCGCCCGCCTTTGCCGCCAAAAGTGCCTGATTGGCCGAGAAGCACAGCGTGACGTTCACTTGCGTGCCTTCGCTGGTCAGGGCCTTGCAGGTTTTGAGACCGTCAATCGTCAGCGGCACCTTGATGCAAACGTTGTCTGCGATTTTGCGCAGCACTTCGGCTTCACGCATCATCGTGGCGTGATCCAGCGCGACAACTTCGGCAGAAACCGGACCATCGACCAACGCGCAAATTTCGCGCGTCACTTCGATGAAATCCTTGCCAGCCTTTGCACTAAGGGTGGGGTTGGTGGTGACACCATCCAGCAGGCCGGTGGCGGCAAGGTCCGCGATTTCGGCGGTGTCAGCGGTATCGACAAAAAACTTCATGGGGCAGACCTTCCAGGCGGAGAGAATGATTCCCCCCGCCTATAGGCAAGAGAAGGCCCGCTGTCAGGCCATCACTTGATTCCGAAGGCACCCATGAGGACTGGATCGTTGGTTGCACCGGGATCGGCGCGAATGGCAGCTTCTTCGCGGCCAATGGCGCGAAAGATGGCATTATCTGCTTCGAAGGCCAGGGAATTGGCAATTCCGCCCACGTCCACGCCGGTAAGCGCCGACAGGACTTCGCCAACCAGCGGCTCGCGGCTGACGCGCAGCGCATCACCGAATTCGGGCACCATGATTTCAACAAGGCTGGTGCCCATTTCCTGATGAAGAAAGCTGGTCGCCGCCATCGGGTCGCTACTGCGCAACAGGGCCACGGCATTGCGAATGCCGATCGTGCGCACGGCATCTGTTACCGCAGGGGCGGCCCTGTCAGCCGCTTCATAGGCCATATCATTGAATGCGCGCTGGAGCCGGTCACGGAAAATCGGACCCGTCAGGATTCGCTGCATGATGCCGCCACGATTGCCGATAACTTCGGGCAAAGCGAGCCGCGCAACCTGACTGTCCCAGAAGCCGCCGGGTTGCAGCAGCCGGGCAAAGGCCCTGTCCGTGGAAAGGAACAACAGCCTTCGCACGGCATCTTCCAGCGTGAATGCCGGAAATGTGGCGCAACCTGCAATGGACAGCACCGCGACAGACGAAATGCCGCCCAGCATGGCTCTACGGTTCAGCGATGAAGGGCGATTGGGCGTTTGCGAAAGCTGCGACATCGTTTTCTCCTCTATTGCTTGCACGGCAGGCTTTGCCCACCGCATCGCACCCCCATATAGACGGCTGAATATGAACCGCGTCCGATGCCTTGTCTTCAATTCTGCGCTGGGTCCACTGGACTATCGCGTCCCCGAAGGCATGGTGGTCGAACCTGGCAGCGTCGTGCTTGCCCCGTTGGGGCCACGGCAGATCATTGGCGTTGTGTGGGAAGCCGAACGGCTGCCCGGGGCCGAAGTTCCGGCCAACAAGCTGCGTCCGATACTTTCCGTGCTGCCGGTGCCCCCCTTGCCCGCCCCCCTGCGCCGCCTGATTGAATGGACGGCGGACTATTACCTCGCCCCGCTCGCCTCTGTCGCGCGAATGGCGCTGTCGAGCACGGGAGCCTTGCGTGGCGGAAGCACGGTGACCGAATACCGCCTGACCGACAAACAGGCCGAACGCCTGACGCCGCAACGTGCCAAGGCCATTGAAACGCTGCACGGCCAACAAGCCACGATCCGCGAACTGGCCGAATTGGCGGGCGTTTCCGATGCGGTTTTGCGCGGAATGGTCACCGCAGGGCTGCTGGAGCCGGTCGTGGTTGATTCGGATCGC
>JADYXV010000325.1 GCA_020853995.1 Novosphingobium sp. | reverse complement strand
AGACCGTTGAAATGTGGTTGCGGTTGTCCGTAAGCGAAAGTGGCGATGCGGCGATTGGCACGATCAAGCTCGCCGACCACCCAACCGCGATGGCACAGCATGGCATCGGCTTGGCCATTGAGGACTTTCCGCAAACCCCCGCACGATGGTTCATCAAGCCGCATTCCGGCCAGGAGCAGGCGTCCGCCGGTCCAGTGGATATTGTCAGGCATGAAATCGGGCGCTTCAATCCGGGCGAGCGGTCGGGCGGTATCCTTACGGTCAAACACGACAACCGCGTGCCAACCGAACGCCACGACATAAAACCGGCGCTGGTCAGGATCCACCTCGATGCCATTGTTGCCCGGCAGTTCCGTGCCGGCAAGCAAGGCAAAAGCACGGTCATCGGGTCCGCGTTGCCAAACCGCACCTGTGTTCTGGCCCAGCATCAAATCACCAATGGTCGTGCCCGGACGCGTCAGCACGGTGACCAGAACAGTGCCGTCTGAAAACTGCGCGACGCTGTTGGCCACTTGTCCGGCAGGCATGGGCATGCAACCGCGCCAGCGCAGCGATGGCTCTTGTCCCGCCGCCACAGATACATCAAACGCTTCAACAGCTTCGCGGCCGCCGTGGTTTACCACGAGCAAACGATAAAGCCCTGACTTGAGAAAACGCAGAGAGAGGCCGCGCGCATTGAACAACGTTGCGTCTGGAGGCACCTGACATTCGGGAAAAGCCACCCGATCATACGCTTGTTGACCCGGACTTCCGGTATACCACTGCGTTAGCGCGCGCGTGCGGGTATCTACCAGTTTCAGACCAGCGCCCTTTGCAAACCCGCTGGTGATGAGCCATTGGGTATCGGCAAGGGCAAGCAGATCCTCGGGCCGTTCAGCGCCGCAGACATAGGCCAATACGCTGTCAGCCACGCAATTGTCGCTTTGGTCCTGCACGTTTGCTTTTGCCGCAAATGGCGCTGCGACACCCAGCAGCAGAGCCAGATATGCAAACAAACGCAGCATCAGTCGCGGGGGCGGGTAGGGGCTGTACGCGGTTGCAATGCGCTTGATGCCAACAGTGGCATGTCGGCAAAATGAGGCCAAGGCATGGTTTGGGGCTGCTCTGCCAGCCAGACAACGCGCGGCTTGGCCGGATCAAACGCAGGCCATTTTCCCAGCTTCGCACTTTGTGGCACGCCATTACGCGCAAATGCGAGCAAGGCCCCGGCCATTTCATCTTCCAGTGCGGTGTCTACCGGCTCCCATATACGGGTTTGACGGAACAGGTTCAACGCAGGCCTCGTTCGCAACCAATATGGTACATCGCCGGTATGGTAAGCGCCGACTGTCGCCGGATCGTGATCGCTAAATGTGATACCCGGCGCATAAGGCTGTCGCCGCGCAAAATTATAGGCATAGGCAGGCTGCGTCCCGAACTTGCGCTGCGCTTGCGCCCATAAGGCCATCTGACGGCCAACGGTTGCATCGCGGGCAATGTCGGCAGCAGCGCGGTCAGGGGCTTCTGTGCCGTAGCTTTTTAGAATGGCGTCGGCATTTTCAGGAAAGCGCGCGCGGACTGCGGCATCAAGCGCCGCCTTGTCTGCCACCGGGCCGAAAGGGCGGAAACTTTCATCGCGGGTATATCCGACAAGGACCGGCACATCGGAGTGCGCGCGATTGGCAAAAACCTCGTCCATCGTGCCCGTCAGCACGTAGCCGTCGAGCACCATCGCATCGCGACGGGTTGTTGCAGCAGCAATGCGGTCACCGGGAAGGCTGCGCATTTCCGACAATGATGCCGCGCCAAGTTCCTTTTGCAGCGCGCTGCCTTGCGCTTCGGCCTTGGCTAAAGGCACGGGGCCGAGCATCCCTCCAAAACCGCTACCGCTCATCGCAACAACTTTGTGGAACAAGCCTCTGGCCAGCGGACTGGCCTGCAACATGGCGACCGACATCGCCCCGGCAGACTGGCCCACAATCGTCACATTGGCTGGATCGCCACCGAACTGCGCGATGTTTCGCTGCACCCATTTCAAGGCCGCAATCTGGTCCATCAACCCGTAATTGCCCGATCCGCCATAACCCGAGTCCGCGCTCAATTCCGGATGGGTCAGAAAGCCCAGCGCACCCACGCGATAGGCGATGTTGACTCGCACAACCCCATCGCGCGCCAGCGGCTCACCCGAATAGTTGGCCATAGACGCCGAACCGATGTTGAACCCGCCGCCAAAGATCCACACCACAACCGGCGCTTTTGCGGCGTTTTTCGGTGCCCATATATTAAGGTAAAGGCAGTCCTCGCTGGTCGCTTCGTTGCCGAAGTAATGGTTTTGCAGCGAACCGCGCAGCGGCTGCAAGCATTCGGGCGCAAAGCGATCCGTGTGAAGCACCCCCTGCCAAGGCTGGACGGGCTGTGGCGCCTTCCAGCGCAAATCGCGCAGTGGTGGGGCGGCAAATGGCACCCCATACCACGCCGCAACGCCCGACGGCGTTTCAGACCCTTCGATTGCGCCGCCATCAACCGTGATGGGTGCAGCTTGCGCTACTGTGGCCAGTGCCAGCGCGATTCCCGCGAGAAACGCCCTCATCATTTCTTGGTAACACCCAGTTTTTGATGGAAGAAATCAAAGGTTGCGTT
>JADYXV010000324.1 GCA_020853995.1 Novosphingobium sp. | reverse complement strand
TTGATCGAAAAGCAGGGCTAACCCGCCTCTACCAGCTCCACCAATTCGCCCGCCGCGCCGCGCGTGGTGCCAGCACGGCGGCCTTCATAGAGCGCGCCCTCGCGCAGCGCAGGCGGTACAATCCATTCCACCGCGCAAAGCTCCAGATCCGGCACGGCCAGCGTTACCATCGCATTGCCCGGCGGCAGCATTCCCGCGTGGCATGGCCGCTCGGCTACGCTTGCGGGATAATCATCCACTTCCACCACCGGCATGGTGCCACTGGCAACCATCGTCAACGTGGTCTGGTGATCAGCGGGCAGCGCAAAAGCGCGGTTGATCATGGTGTAGGGGATGGTGAAGGTCGCGCTTTCATCAAGGCCAAGCGCGTCAACATACCAACGCACCGATGCCGCGCGATCCCTGGCCGCCAGCACCACGATGAACGCGCGGTCCACCGGCGATGCGGCGCGCGGCAGCACGAAGCCGGGCATCTGGCCCACCACTTCGTTCAGATAAATCATCTCCTGCCCCGTCCCCAGCACCTGCATCGGGATAAAGGCAGGTTCCATATTGGCGATGGTCTTGGGCGGGCCGATGATCTCGAACGCTGATCCGGCCAGCTTTTCGGCCCAACCGAACACGTCCTGCACGGTCAATTCATAGGCTGCCCAGCCATATGTCGTGGTCGGCACGAAACCGTCATGGCGCGGCTGTTCCACCAGCCTGATCCAGAACGCATCGCCACTGCGCGGGCGCAACATTGCAAAGCCAAGGCCCGCACACGCCTCAGCCCCCCAGCTTTGCGCCAGCGCCGCATCCACGCTGCCCGTTTCAAACAGTTCCAGCCCCAGCACATCGCGCCACGCGGCAATCGCGGCGTCGAGATCGGGCACCGTAATCGTGCCGCACAGGATGGTTCCGCGTTGCATTATCGGCCAAACACAGGAGCGCGCTTTTCCACAAACGCAGTCGTTCCCTCACGGAAATCCGCGCCTTCGAACGCTGCGGCAAAGATGCCCAACGTCTCCGCATCATCGGCCACTTGTCCATCCAGCACGCGGCGGACCAGCCCCTTGATTGCCTTTGTCGAAAATGGTGAGGCGCTCACCAATTGCGCCACCAGCGCGCTTTCATCATCGGCCAGTTCTTCCACCAGACCGATCCGCTGCGCTTCTTCTGCATTCAGCAACATGCCGGTATAAAGCATCCGCCGCGCCTGCCCCGGCCCGACCAGATCGGCCAGCAGCTTTATATCGTGCAGCGGGTAAACCAGCCCCAGCTTGGCAGGCGTAATCCCCATGCGCGCCTTTGGACCCGCCACGCGGATATCGCAGGCCAGCGCAATCCCGCAGCCGCCGCCCACGCAATCGCCCTCCACCATCGCCACGGTGGGCAGGGGAAAGCGCGTCAATTCATATTGCGCGCGGTTCAACGCCTGCTGATTCTCCGCGCGCCACGCCGGATCGTCCTTGTTCGCCAGCAGTTCGGCAATATCAGCGCCTGCACAAAATGCGCCGCCCGCAGCCGATTTCACGACCAGCACGCGAAGTGCCGGATCAGCCGCCGCCTTCGCCAGCAATTCCGGCAACAACTGCCACATCGCGATGGTAAAGGCGTTGCGTTTATCCGCGCGGTCAATCAGCAGGTGCGCAACCGGCCCGTTGGTTTCCAGACGCAGCGTCATGCAGGACCAACCGCCGCAAGTGCCTGCGCAATCTGGTGGCGCGTGGCGATCCACACGTCATCATGTTTGCGGACATGGGCAAGGAACTGCTCCAGCGCCCAGATCCTTCCGGCGCGGCCGATAATTCGCAAATGCAATCCAAGACTCATCATTTTCGGGTTCCCCTCGCGCCCTTCGCGCAGCACCTGATCGAAGTTGCGCACCGCATAGGCCAGCCACTGTTCGGGGCCAAATGCCTGATCGGTCCACATTTTCATATCATTGGAATCCACCTGATAAGGCACGATTGCAATCGGTTTTCCGGGCACTGTGTCACGGTCCCAGAACGGAACATCGCCCGAAAAGTCGTCCATGTGATAGGCAAACCCCTCCTCGATCAACAAGCGGCGGGTGTTTTCGGTGTAAAGGTAGCGCGACAGCCAACCATAGGGCCGCACGCCGCAGGTTTGCGTAATTGATTCAACGGCTTTGCGGATAAACGCGCGCTCAGCCTCTTCATCCATGCGGAACTGGTGAACCCAGCGATAGCCGTGGCTGACCGGTTCGTGGCCCAATTCCACAATCGCCTGCGCCAGCTCCGGATGCGTCTCAAGGCTCATCGCCGCCACGGTCCAGCTTGCGGCGATATCGTATTGCTTCAGCAACTTGATCACGCGCGGCGCACCGGCCTTTATCCCATAGAGGTAATTGGATTCATTGGCATAATTGCGCACCGGCCCTTTCACGAACACGCCCAGTTCGTCCACCGGCTCCATGCCCTTGTCACCACGGGCCAGCGATTGCTCCGAACCTTCCTCGACATTGACGACGATGGACAGCGCACATGCCGCGCCATTCGGCCAATCGATCCGTTCCTCTTGAAGCGGCATCAGTGCATCTCCTCGCCGCCGGCAACGTTAATCGCCTCGCCGGTTACATAAAACGCATCGTCACTGGCCAGCCATGCGCAAGCCGCTGCCGTGTCCGATGGCAACCCGGGTCGTCCCATCGGGTTCTTCGCCGCCATATTGGCCAGATAAGCCTCGACGCTGGCAAAGCCCAACAGCTTGGAAAAATAGGCGTTCTGTTCCGCGCCCAGCGCAGTGGTCACATGGTTGGGGCACACCGCGTTCACGGTGATGCCGTGGCTGCCCAGCTCTATCGCGCTCGCCCGCGTCAGGCCCACCATGCCGTGCTTCGAACTGACATAGGCGGCCAAATGCGGAAAGCCGGTCTTGGCGGCCTGGCTCGCGATATTGATGATCCGCCCGCCTTTTCCGGCGCTTGCCATCGCCCGCGCAGCAGCCTGCGTGCAGAAAAACGCGCCCGAAAGATTGACCGCGATCACCTTGGACCAATCAGCCGCTTCCACCTCCAGCAACGGCTTCATCATGAAACCGATTCCGGCATTGTTGACCATCACATCGATACTGCCGAAAGTCGCCACGGTTTGCGCCACCAGCGCGTCTGCCTGCGCAGCATCTGCCACATCGCAGGCGATTGTCGCCACTTTTGCGCCACGCGCGCGCAGTTCGGCGGCAACGCCCTCGGCCTCGTCACCAATCGTCAGGTCGGACACCACGCAGTTTCCGCCTTCATCGGCGAACCGCTGAAGGATGCCCTGCCCCAGCCCCTTGTTCCGGCCCGATCCGGTGACGACAACGGTCTTGCCCGCAAACCGCGCCATGATTCAAAGATCCTCGGTCAGGATGAACTGGGGCGCATCGGCGAACTCGCCAAATGCTGCGGCAACCTTCTGGAATTCCGGATTGGTTACGTCCACCACGAACGGCTCCATCGCCGTAATATCAATCACTTCGATATATTGGTACGGCGATGCCGCGTCCGATCCGAACAGGCCTGTGGCCTTGTGCACGGTATAGCCACTGACCGAAGACAGCGCATTGACGCCGGGAATATCCGTGCCCCGCGCCCATGCCTCATACGCTTCAGGATCAACACCGGGCTTCAGATTGAACAGCACAACGATACGCATGGCAGTGATTTCCTCTCAATGACTTGGACGAATGGCGCCGCCCAATTGCGGCTCTATCTGTGAAGCAAGGGCGATCAGACGGCGCTCCGATCCGGCAGGGCCGACCAGTTGCACCGAAACCGGCAGTCCATCACCATCCGTCCCCGCAGGCACAGCCAGCGCGGGCAGTCCGGCAATGGATGCCAGCGTGGTGAAATCGGCCTGATTGGCAGGCGGGCGGGTGCCGTGGGCAAAGGCCACTTGCGGCGTTGTGGGCATGATCAGCACGCCATCTTCACCAAGCGCCGCCACCAGCAGCGATGCCACGTCCAGCAGCAC
>JADYXV010000323.1 GCA_020853995.1 Novosphingobium sp. | reverse complement strand
CACGGTCACGCTGCAACGGTCGCCTTCCACCGTCGCCCGGACGGTCACCGGCGATCCATCGGGGGAATAGCGGCAGGCGTTTTCGATGATGGCGGCAAGCGCGGTGTGGACCAGTGTGCGATCGGCAAAAATCGCTGCGCGTTCAGCGTCTTGCGTGACGTCTACATCCACCGCGCGGCTGCCCTGCGCGGATGCAACAGCCTGTCGCACCAGCGGTCCGAACGCGACGGACACCGGTTTGCAGACCGTTTCGCCGTCTTCCATGCGCACCAGTTGCATCGCGCTTTCCATGACTTCGCCAATGCGTGCAGCCGCACGGCGGATCATGTCGGACCGTTCGATGACCGTTTCTTCGGTCAGCCGTGCCGCGCGGCGCTTCAGGATCTGGCCGGAACTGTCGATCACCGTCAAAGGCGTGCGGAATTCGTGGCTGAGGATATTGATGAAGCGGCGCTGGCCGGTCGTCACGCGGCGTTCGCCATCCAGCGCGCTGCGCATCTTGTCTTCCTGTTCCACAATCTTGCGGTGTGCAGACCCCAGACTGTGGCCCATTTCTACCAACCGGTCGGCAAGGCTATCGATTTCGGTCACGCCAAAGCGGGGGGCCTCATGATCATAATCGCCCTCGCCGATCCGGTTCATCACGTTTTCAACCGCCAGCAATGGCTGGGCCACCCGCGCGCTCATCTCCCGCGCACGCGCCAGCAGGAAAACAAAGAACGCGGCATAGAACAGCAGCAGGATCACCAGCATGATGAAGCCCACCTTGATCAATTGATCGTACAGCGTGTTCGCATCGGCAAAGATGGCAGAAGCAGGCGCAACCACCACCAGCGTCCAGCCCGGCCCCACGACTTTGGCATTGGCTGCCAGCATTTCGCGCCCGCCAAAGCTGATCCGGTTTACGCCCTGGCGGCCCTTGGCCACGGCATCGGCCAAGGGCTTCAGGCGCGGCTGTTTGGCAATGTTGAATTGTTCGGGCTTGAACGTGTCCGAATGGATGGCCTTTTCATAATGGTGATCCTTCAGTTCGGCCAGACCAAGGTCTTTTTCACCGGCGGGCGGCAGGGCCAGAATAGTGCCGTCGCGCCCGATCAGCATGGCATAACCCTGCCAGGGCAGATTGAGTGAAAGGATGCGGTCGATCACCGTATCCACCGTCAGGTCCATGCCGACCACCGCCTCCAGCTTGTCCTGCGCATAGACCGGCGCAATGGCCGAAACCATCCAGCCTGAACCGGCGGGATCGACATAGGCATCGGTCCAGACCACGTTGCGGCGCGGGTTATGCTGGGCGTCTGCTTCGTAATAGAAGTTGTAGGACGGAATGTTCATGCCCGGCGCATATTGTTTGCGCACATCGAAATAGGGATAGATGCGGTTGTAGCTGTCCCAGGTGTTGACATAGACCTGCTGCACCAGCGGCGATGCCGCCTTGAGATGGCGCATGGTGTGGTCCAGCCGCGCGGTGCGCCACACTTTGTCGATCTGTTCCGGCCCCACGGGGCGATAACCGCTGTAGAAACTGGCGCTTTCGTTCACGCCGCCGCGCGTTGTGTAAAACACGCCATCCTTGGCCAGACGGTGGCGGGCCTGTTCAGCAGGTGACGGGGTGGCCGGTTGCTTCAGCGCCTCGCCGGTTTCGGCTGCGAACACTTTTGACAGGCCTTCAACACTTGAAAGCGTGGCCTCGATATTGGCCGCTTCGCGCGCGGAAATGTCGGCCAGATAGTTTTCGGAAAGACGGCTGACGGTTTCTACATTGCGTTCATACGTGAAGTTACCCGTCGCCCAGTAACTTGCCAAAAAGCCCAGTTCGATAAGGCACAGGGGTATAACGGCAGTGCGAAGATAAGACGCGCCCAGCCAGCGCGCCAGTGGCACCTGCTTTATCTGGCCGGACTTGAAGGGAATTGCGAGCACCTGCACACCGCTATCGATTGGCATCCGGCTATCGCTGGAAAATGCTAAGTTAGGGTTGTGCAGGCGTAGCGGATAACACGATGATGAACGCAACCAGTCCCACGCACTACCAACCCGCAGCGCCATTGCCACCGGGCTATGGCGACGGGCTGGAATTGCTGGCTCTGTTTGACCGCGCGCTGTGGATTTATGATTTCGATAACGCCACGATTGTCTGGGCCAATCAGGCAGCCTTGGCATTCTGGCGTGCAGGCAGCGTGGCCGAACTGGCTGCCCGGGACTTCGATCCGGCAGGCCCTGGTTCAGCAGAACGTCTTGATAACGTGCGATTATCTTTGAGTGCAGACGGAGCGCGCGTTGAAAACTGGACCTTTTTTCCGGGTGGAGAACCACACCAGCGCGAATGCCGCCTTTCGGGCGTCAGGCTGGAAGACGGGCGCACCGCCATGCTGGTTGATGCCGGTAACGATGGTGATGCGGCGGGCTGGGCCAACGCCGATTACACCTATGAACTGCGCGCCATCGCCGCCGTGCGCCATTCGCCGTTAATGATTTCGATGGCCACCGAACAAGGCCAATGGTTAATGCACAACCCTGCGGCAGAGGCACTGGTCAACCGGTTGGAGCTTGGTAATTTGCCAGGCTTTGATAACTTTACCGCAATGTTCGCCGTTCCGGCACAAGCTGCGGCCCTGCGCGCCAAGGCGCTGGACAAAGGTTCGGCGCATGGCACTTTGCGCATGACGGGAAAGGCTTTGCGGATGCACCAGATTGCGCTGCGCCGCCTGACCGATCCTGTCACCGGACGGCTTTCGCTGATGATTGCGCAACAGGACGTTACCCGCGCGCACCGTATGGAGCGGCGTTTGCAAAAGGCGCTCGTACGCGAAAAGGCTGTCGTGGAAACACAGCGTCTGTTCCTGTCTGTCACCAGCCACGATTTCCGCACGCCCTTGACGATCATCGATGGCGCAGCGCGGCGGATCGGGCGCATGGCAGGCGCAGACAGCCCGATTGCCGAACGCGCCGCTGCCATCCGCGCCACAGCGCGGCGCATGGCGCAAGCGATAGACCGCACGCTGGGTTGGTCCTCCATTGCCGAGGGCAAAGTGGCGTTCCATCCCGAACTTGCAGACATTGGCCCAATGGTGGAAAAGGCCGTGGCAAACCAGCGTACGCTGCATCGTGACCGCACATTTTCGGTTGAACTGGGCGAACTGCCGGCATTGCTGCTGGATGCAGGACTTGTCGAACGCTCGCTCGATAACCTGCTGTCGAACGCGGTGAAGTATTCGCCGGCAGGGGCGGGCGTGGACGTGCGCTGCGTCCGGCGGGGCAAGCGGGTGGAACTATCGGTCAGCGATCACGGCATCGGCGTGCCCGAGGCCGATATGCGCCGCATGTTCACGCGGTTCTTCCGCGCAGGCAACACCCGGGGCACCAAAGGCACCGGCATCGGCCTGAACGCCGTGAAGTTCTACATGGGCCTGCACGGCGGCAAAGTGGCCCTGCGCAGTGTCGAAGGCGAAGGCTCAACTTTTACGTTGAGCTTTCCGGTGAAATAGGGGCCGGTTAAGCCCTGCATATTTGGCCATCATTCCCATCGGCACCGTAAATTCTAAATCCCGTCATGCTGAACTTGTCTCGCTTTCACATCGTTTGCATGCGTTATCCCTTTATCGTCACCCTTGTAACTTGCGTTCATCCCCGAAGCATTCAGAATGCGGTGGGGCTGCGGCGGGACGGTCGTTTCACCCTTGGGACGTTGATCCCGTAGTTCAGCTTGATCGTCCTGCCGCACGATT
>JADYXV010000322.1 GCA_020853995.1 Novosphingobium sp. | reverse complement strand
GTCGTTCTGGCGAGCAAGGCCTTGATGACCGAGGAGTTCTGGCTTGCATGGGGGTGGCGAGTGCCGTTCCTGCTTAGCATCGCTCTTCTGGCAGTTTCGCTCTGGATGCGGCTCAAGATTTCTGAAAGCCCGGTGTTCCAGGCAATGAAAGAACAGGGCGAACTGGCGGGCAACCCATTTGTCGAAAGTTTCACTTATCCCGGAAACAAGCGGCGCATCTTTATTGCCCTGTTCGGGGTCGCCGCCGGCCTTACCGTAATCTGGTACACGGCGATGTTCACGGGCCTCAGTTTCCTGAAATCAGCCATGCGTGTGGATGACACTTATGCCGAGATCGTGGTCGGTCTGGGGGCGGCGCTCGGCATGGTATTCTTCGTAATGTCGGGCGCCTTGTCCGACAGGATCGGGCGCAAAAAGCCGATTGTCTTCGGTTATGCTGCCACGTTGCTTCTTATGTTCCCGGCATTTTGGTTGATGGGGGCGGCGGCCAATCCCGAACTGGCTGCGGCCGCGGCACGCAATCCGGTGGTGGTCAGCGGCGCAGACTGCAATTACAGCCCGTTTGCGTCCGAACAGGGCAGCAATTGCGGCAAGCTGCTTGGCGATATGGCAGCATCAGGCATAACCTACAGCTTGCAAGAAGCGGCTTCATTTTCCGTGACTGTGGGCGGAAATGCATTGGATGTGTCGGCATTCCCCTGGGACGCAAAAGCAGCAGTGAGGACTGCGGCGCTGCAAAAGGAACTGACCCGATACGGGTATGATTTTGCCAGGGTCAAACCATCGTTCGGGCGCACAGCTGTGGTGATTGCCGCTTTGCTGGGCCTGATGGCACTTTCGGGGGCAACATTCGGTCCGGTTGCTGCCCTGCTCTCGGAAATGTTCCCGCCGCGCATCCGGTACAGTTCCATGTCGATTCCATATCATCTCGGGACGGGCTATTTCGGCGGCTTCCTGCCCCTGATTTCAAGCTATATCGTGGCACGTACCGGTGATCCTTATGCCGGCCTGTGGTACACTTGGGTGATCGTGCTGATCGGTCTGATTGTCTCGCTGTGGGGTCTGAAGCCGGGACTGCCCACCGACTTCAAGGATGATTGAGATTAGCTCCCTGCCTTCTTCCCACCTGCCACCTTCACCTTTGCGCTTGCGGATGGATGCTGGCGCGCTTGCGGCAAACTGGCAAACCCTCGATGCGCTGTCGGGGGCCGCGTCTGCAGGTGCTGCGGTCAAGGCCAATGCGTACGGACTTGGTGCGGGCAGAGTGGCGCAAACCTTGACCCAAGCCGGGTGCCGCGATTTCTTTGTTGCGCATTGGAGCGAGGCTCCCGAAGTTCTGGCACATGTTCCTGCCGCGCAAATCGCAGTCTTGCACGGCCCCTTGAACGCGGCGGATGTTGCCTTTGCCAAGGCGACCGGGGTGATACCTGTTTTGAACAGCGTTGCGCAAGCGCGACTGTGGAGCAAGGCAGGCGGCGGCCGATGCCATGTCATGGTCGACACGGGACTGAACCGCCTCGGCTTTGCGATGGACGACCTTGGCGATGCAGTGTTTGCCACGCTGGATATCGATATATGTCTCAGCCACCTTGCCAGCGCGGATGAGGATGTCGGGCAGAACGCCAGCCAATTGGCAAGGTTTGACGGTATCCGCCGGTCTGTCCGTGCAAGGCGGTTCAGCCTTTGCAACAGCGCCGGAATCGCATTGGGCAGCGCCTATCATGCTGATCTGACGCGACCTGGACTTGCCTTGTACGGCGGGATCGCGCGCCCGGAATTTGCAGGCAAGATCGCTCAGGTGGCTTTCCCCGAAGCCGCAGTCATCCAGGTACGCTCGTTGCAGGCCGGAGATAAGGTTGGCTACAATGCAACCTTCACGGCGCAACAGCCAATGCGAGCGGGCATTTTGAGCGTCGGATACGCCGACGGTTTTTTGCGCTGCTGGTCGGGCAAAGGGCGGTTTGTCTGGCAGGGGCGCGCATTGCCGGTACTTGGCCGGATTTCAATGGACCTGACAATCGTTGATCTGACCGGGGTCCCCGAATGCCGTGAAGGGGATTGGCTGGGCGTCGTCTATGATCTGCCTTTGGCTGCAAAAACCAGTGGTTTGTCACAGTACGAATTGCTGACCTTGATGGGCCACCGGTTTTCCCGATAACGCTTCAAAATGCTTGGGAATTAAGAATTGTTGCGCTGCACATGCTGCACATGCTAAACCCGCCTATCTCAGATGGGGTCGCAATCCATGTCCAGTGAATCCAAGACCGGCGAAACCGTAATAATCAAAAAGTACGCCAATCGCCGTCTCTACAACACGAGCACCTCAAGCTACATAACCCTCGATCATCTTGCACAGATGGTGAAGGACAACGTTGACTTCAAAGTGCTCGACGCCAAGACCGGCGCTGATCTGACCCATGCGATCCTTACGCAAATCATCATGGACGAAGAAGCAGCTGGCGAGCAGATTTTGCCAACCAATTTCCTGCGCCAGTTGATTTCGATGTACGGCAATTCGATGCAGGCTTTCCTGCCGGGTTACTTTGAAGCTTCGATGGATCATTTCCGCGATAACCAGGCCAAGATGCGCAAGGCTATCGAGGAAAGCATTGGTACAAATCCCCTCGCGCAGATTGCTCAGCGCAACATGGAAATGTTCAAGGCAGCTGCCGCAGCATTCGTGCCCGGTGCTGTGGCCAAGGAAGATGAAAAGCCTGCAACCGAAGGCAGCGAACTTGACGCATTGCGGGCGCAGATGGCCGAGATGCAGAAGAAGCTGGATCAACTGGCGAAGTAATCAACCTTTCCTGCGATGCCGAATCCGGCATTGCGGGAAACCCTTTTGCGCCTTAACGCGCAAACCATGAACCAGCCTACTATCAAGCACGCGCTCAACGTGAAGCGCGCTGACGACTTCGCCCAGTGGTATCAGGCCGTTATCGCCGAAGCCGAGCTTGCCGAGGAATCAGGCGTGCGCGGCTGCATGGTCATAAAGCCTTGGGGATATGGCATCTGGGAACGCATCCAGAAGCTTATGGATGCCCAGATCAAGGAAGCAGGCGTTGAAAACTGCTACTTCCCGCTGTTCATTCCCTTGTCCTACTTCGCCAAAGAAGCCGAGCACGTTGACGGATTTGCCAAAGAAATGGCAGTCGTCACGCATCACCGCCTGATTGCCGATGGCAAAGGCGGACTGGTTCCTGATCCCGAAGCGAAGCTCGAAGAACCGCTGGTCGTGCGGCCAACATCGGAAACGGTGATCGGCGCAGCGATGGCACGCTGGGTTCAATCATGGCGCGATCTTCCGCTCATGGTGAACCAGTGGGCTAATGTTGTGCGTTGGGAAATGCGTACGCGCATGTTTTTGCGGACCAGCGAGTTCCTGTGGCAGGAAGGCCATACCGCGCATGCCGATGAGGCGGATGCCATGTCCGAAACCCTGCGCGCGCTGGAAATGTATCGCGCCTTTTCCGAAGGTCCGCTGGCAATGCCGGTCGTGGCTGGTCCAAAGCCGGAGAACGAGCGCTTCCCGGGAGCCGTGGAGACGTTCTCGATCGAGGCGATGATGCAGGACGGCAAGGCGCTTCAGGCCGGTACATCGCATTATCTTGGCACCACTTTCGCGCAGTCCGCCGGTATCCGCTATCAGGACAAGGATGGCCAGCAGGCGCTGGCGCATACGACCTCGTGGGGTGTATCAACGCGGCTGATCGGTGGCGTCATCATGACGCACGGTGATGACGATGGTTTGCGCGTTCCGCCGCAGGTGGCACCGCAGCAAATTGTCATCCTGCCCATGCTGCGTGATAACGACGGCGATGCCTCCTTGGTGACTTATTGCGAGGAAATCCGCGCAAGTCTTGCAAAACAATCGGTGTTTGATGAACGCGTCCGCGTCTTGCTTGACAAGCGCCCCGGCAAGGCAACGCAAAAGCGCTGGTCGTGGGTCAAGAAGGGTGTCCCCTTGATCCTCGAGATTGGCGGTCGTGATGCCGAGGGTGGACAGGTTTCAGCATTGCGCCGCGATCAGTTGTGGCGCGCTGATGCCAAGCCGAACTTCATCGGCATGCCCAAGGATGACTTCATTGCCGGTGCAGCAGCCCAGTTGGAAGCCATCCAGACCAGCCTTTATGAAGAAGCACGCGCGCGGCGTGATGCGCAAATTGTGCGCGACATAACCGATTTGGCCGGCCTCACGGCTTACTTCAGCGAAAGCGCAAAGTTCCCGGGTTGGGTTGAAATGGGCTGGTCCAAGCCCACCGGCGCTGCGCTTGAAAAGGTTGTCGAACAGCTCAAGGGCCTCAAGCTCACGATCCGCAATACGCCGCTCGATGCTCCCAAACCGACAGGCACCTGTCCCTTTACCGGAGAGCCTGCCGTAGAAACGATCCTGATAGCACGGTCCTATTGAATTTCGGGGTGGTGGCTTGTGTCACCACCCTTTTTTGCGCCTGCCTCTTGGCTCTGGAACCGAAGTGCGTAAGCTTGTGGCCATGCGCATTATCCTTCCATTTTTATCGTTGGTTGTTTCGGCAACCGCATTCGCCGCCGCGCCCGAAGACGCGATATCAGAAGCGCGTATGCGCGCTGACGTCGAACGTATGGTGAGCTTTGGCACGCGGCACACGCTGTCCATACAAACAGATCCCAAGCGCGGCATCGGTGCTGCACGAAATTGGGCCGAGGCCGAGTTTCGCAAGACTTCGGCAGCTTGCGGGGGATGTCTCGCGATCGTTTTGCCTGAACGCATGGTAACGGGCGACAGGGTGCCCGTCCCGACGCGTCTGGTCAATGTCGTGGCAATCCAGCGCGGGACAGAGCGGCCCAACGAAGTCGTGATAGTTCAGGGCCATATTGACAGCCGCGTCAGCCAAATCCTCGATGCGACAAGCGATGCCCCCGGAGCCAATGATGACGCATCAGGTGTGGCGCTGGTAATGGAAGCAGCGCGGGTACTTTCCCGGCAAAAGTACGCAGGCACCATCGTTTATGCGGCCTTGTCGGGCGAGGAACAAGGGCTGCTTGGTGGTAAATTGCTGGCAGATTATGCCGCCGAGCAGGGCTGGACTGTTAAGGCGGTGCTTAACAACGATATCGTTGGCGGATCACGCGGGTCTGATGGCTATCACGATGACAAGCATGTCCGGGTCCTTTCCGAAGGCCCGCGTGCCGATGCAACTGATGCGTTGCGGGCGCAAATGCGGCGCTATGGCGGCGAGAATGATAGCCCATCGCGCAACATCGCACGCTGGATCGGCGGCCTTTCAACACAAGACGCTTCCGGCCTTGCCGTGCGGCAGATCTGGCGCGCTGACCGGATGGGCCGGGGCGGCGACCAATTGCCGTTTTCGGACAAGGGTTTCCCCGCAATCCGGTTCAGCGTGGCCGTCGAGGATTATGAACACCAGCATCAGGACCTGCGAACTGAAAATGGCGTGAAGTTTGGCGATACGATAGACGAGATGGATTTCCCGTACCTTGCCAAAGTGACACGGCTGAACGTGCGTGCCCTTGCGGCTCTCGCATCTGCTCCCATGCCCCCCGCGCCCAGAATGAAAGGCGCAGTGCAAACATCAACCGAGTTGGAGTGGCCGGCAGTTGCAGGAGCATCGCATTATATCGTGTGGCAGCGCCGCACCGATGCCCCTGTGTGGGAGACCAAAGTTGGCGAGACTTCGGCGCTTGCCGCCAGTTTTCCAGGGGTGAGGGCTGATGACTGGTTGTTTGGCGTCAGCGCAGTGAGTGCGACAGGTGCGCAAAGCCCGGTCGCATCTGCTGTGCCTGGTGGTCAATTCGCACCATTGCCAAAGCCTTGAAGACTGCTTGCCATCCGGCATGTGAAAGACCACATGCCGGAAATGGTAAATAGCAAATTCCCGCCGAAAACGTCACACAGGCTCCCGCAAGGCATGCCTTCGCGTGAGCAGATCCTTGATTTCATCGCGCAGTCCGATGAACCGGCGGGCAAACGCGAAATCTCGAAGGCGTTCGGCCTGAAAGGTGCAGAAAAGATCGCGCTCAAGGCCTTGCTGAAAGACATGGCTGAAGAAGGCCTGATAGATGGCAATCGCAGCGCCTTTCATGCCATGGGTGGAGTTCCTCGCGTAACAGTGTTGCGCGTAATGGAGATCGAGGATGGCGAGGCCTATGCCATCCCGGACAGTTGGCAGCCTGATGACGCCAGCCCCCCGCCGCGATTGCGAGTGATCGAACCACGCGGCAAAGCGCGGGATCGTCAGGCGGCGCTCAAAGTGGGTGACCGTATTCTGGCGCGGACAGAGGAAGTCGGCAATGGCTGGCTGGCCCATCCGATGAAGAAACTCGCCACTAACGAAGAGCAGATGCTTGGTGTTGTGGAACTTGACGGCACAGGGAAAGGTTGGCTGGCACCAGTCGATAAGCGCGTGCGCAACGCCGTGCAGATATCGGATCTTGGCGTGGCGGAAGCCGGCCAGTTGGTTTTGGCAGAACCCGCAGGCCGCTCGCCACGGTCCGGCATGCGGGTCACGGCAGTGTTGGGCGATCCTTTGGCACCGCGCGCTTTCAGCCTGATTGCCATTCACAAGCACGGTATCCCGTTGATCTTCCCGAACGAGGCGCTGCTAGAAGCCAACATTGCCGCGAAGCTGCCGCTAAGCGAGGGCCATCGAGAGGATTTGCGGCATTTACCGATTGTTGCGATCGATCCCAGTGACGCACGCGACCATGATGACGCGATTTGGGCCGAACCTGATGGCGAAGGCGGTTTCCGTGCGCTCGTGGCCATCGCCGACGTCAGCTTTTACGTGCGCCCGGGTGGCCAGATTGACCGTGAAGCCCGCAAGCGCGGCAATTCGGTTTACTTCCCTGACCGAGTAGTGCCGATGTTGCCCGAAGTGTTGAGCGCGGATGTTTGCTCGCTCAAAGCCGG
>JADYXV010000321.1 GCA_020853995.1 Novosphingobium sp. | reverse complement strand
GTCCCATGGCTGCCCCAACTCGTCATAGCCGCTCCAGCATAACCGCCCGGGAATTTGCCCCGCTTACGGCTGGCAGGACAGAAGCCTTTGAAATTGCGGAAGTACGGCCGCAAGTCGCCGGTCTCGTCATGGAGCGTTTGTTCGACGAAGGATCATACGTCCGCGCAGGCCAACCGCTTTATCAGATTGATTCGCGCATATACGCGGCCAATCAGGCACAGGCATCAGCGTCGGTCGCATCGGCCCAGGCCACGGTCGAGGCTAACCGGTTAAGGGCAGAACGCTTTGCGCTGCTGGCCGAACAAGGCGGCGTCAGCAAACAGGACGCTGCCGATGCCCGCGCCACTTACAACCAGTCGCGTGCCAGCGTCCAACAGGCGCGTGCAGCATTAGCGTCTGCACAGGTAAACCTGGGCTTCACCCGCGTGACGTCCCCCATTTCGGGACGCATCGGCATTTCGATGGTCACCAAAGGGGCGCTTGTTACCACGAATCAGGCCAATGCCATGGCCAAGGTGCAGCGGCTCGATCCGATGTATGTCAACATCCAGCAATCCGGTGCAGATTTCATCGCGCTGCGCCGCGCAATTGAAAGTGGCAAGCTCATTTCAGGGGCTGCACCGGTTCAGGTGATCCTGCCCGATGGTTCGGCCTATCCGGTTGCCGGCAAATTGAACCCGGCCGATATTGACGTAAACCCGCAGACCGGAACCATCACCGTCCGCGCGGTCGTGCCCAATCCCAAAGGCGACCTGTTGCCCGGCCTGTTCGTGCGCGCGCGCGTCGGGCAGGGCACCGTTCCCGGCGCGATTCTCGTGCCGCAGGCCGCCGTCAGCCGCGATCCGCGTGGCCGTGCCAGCGTGCTCATCGCAGGTGCCGATGGCGTGATCGAAAAGCGTCAGGTCACTGCCGATACGCCGGTCGGCCAGAACTGGCTGGTATCTACCGGACTGAAGCCGGGCGACAAAGTCGTGGTCGAAGGCCTTATCAATGCGCGTGAAGGCCAGAAAGCCAAAGTCGTGCCCGCAGGCAGCAAACCCAAGGATGATGCAAAGCCCGGTGCTGCCGGTGCCGGGAAGTAACCGCCGATGATGTCCCGGTTTTTCGCGCACCGCCCGATATTCGCGTGGGTGCTTGCCATTGTCATTATGGCAGCAGGCCTTCTGGCTGTCACCACGATGGGTGTGGAACAGTATCCCGATATTGCCCCGCCCACTGTCTCGATAAATGCAACATATGGTGGCGCAGATGCTGCAACGGTTGAAAACAGCGTTACCCAGGTCCTTGAACAACAACTCAAGGGCCTTGACGGTCTGCTCTATTTCACCGCGAACTCGTCCAACGGCTCGTCCAGTATCACTGTCACTTTTGAAAAGGGGACGGATCCCGATACCGCACAAGTCCAGGTACAAAACGCCATATCGCGCGCCATCAACCGTTTGCCTGCGGTTGTTCAGCAGCAAGGCGTCAACGTAAACAAGGCCCAGTCCGATCAGCTCATGGTCGTCTCGATCTATGACAAGACCGGCCGTGCCACCAATTCCGACATTTCAGATTATCTGACCACCCATTTCCAGGACCCCATTTCGCGTGTCGAAGGTGTGGGTAGTACGCAAGTGTTCGGTGGCTCTTTTGCCATGCGCGTCTGGCTTGACCCGCTGCGCCTTGCTGCGGTGCAATTGATCCCGGCAGACATCACCGCTGCCTTGCAAGCGCAGAACACACAAGTGGCAGCAGGCGAAGTCGGGGCAAATCCGTCCCCTGACGGTCAACGCCTGAACGCTACGGTCACCGCGCGCTCACGCCTTGAAACGCCGGAGCAGTTCGAGAACATCGTCGTCAAAACCAATGTCGATGGCTCGGTCGTAAAACTCAAGGATGTCGCCCGCGTCGAAATGGGCGAAGAAAATTACGGCGCTATCAGCCGCTTTAACGGCGTGCCGGCCACCGGCATCTCCATCAATCTGGCGTCCGGTGCCAACGCCATGCTCACGGCCGAACTGGTCAAAGCCAAAGTCGAAGAACTCGCCAAAGACCTGCCTCCGGCCTACTCCGTCGCTTATCCGCGCGACAGCAGCACTTTTGTAAAACTGTCGATCGAAGAAGTCGTCTGGTCCCTGTTCGAAGCGATCGTGCTCGTCGTCATTGTCATGTTTGTGTTCCTGCAAAGCTGGCGCGCAACATTGATCCCCGCCATCGCGGTGCCGGTGGTGCTGCTTGGTACGTTCGGCATACTCTCGCTGGCGGGCTACACGATCAATACGCTGACGATGTTCGGCGTCGTGCTCGCTATCGGTCTGCTGGTCGATGACGCCATTGTCGTTGTCGAAAACGTCGAACGCGTCATGCACGAAGAAAAGTTGGGGCCACTCGAAGCCACAGTCAAATCGATGGGCGAGATCACGTCGGCATTGATCGGCATCACACTGGTACTGACCGCCGTGTTCGTGCCGATGGCCTTCTTCGGGGGATCAACCGGGGCGATTTATCGCCAGTTTTCGGTCACGATTGTATCGGCGATGGTGCTTTCGGTGCTCGTCGCGCTGATTTTCACGCCCGCACTTTGCGCCACTCTGCTAAAACCCGTTGGCGATCATGAAAAGCCCAAAGGCCGCTTCTTCTCAAAATTCAACAGCGGGTATGCCAGGCTTGAAGACGGTTATCGCGGTCGCCTGGCCCGCATCGTTGGCCGTCCTGCGCCGTGGTTGGGCGTGTTCGGTGCCATCTGCATTGCAATGGTGCTGCTTTACGTGCGTTTGCCAACCAGCTTTCTGCCGTCGGAAGATCAGGGCAGTCTTTCGCTCAGCTATCAGCTTCCGGTCGGTTCGACTTCCGAACAGACCTACGCAGTTGCTACCGAAATCTCGCGCTACATCCGGGAAACCGAAAAAGAAAACGTGCGCGTCGTGTTTGTGGTCATGGGACGCGGCCAATCAGGCTCGGCCCAGAACGCGGGCCAGGGCTTCATGCTGTTGACCGATTGGGCTGAACGAAAAGGCAAGGCTCGCTCGGCTGCGGCCATTGCCGAACGTTTGAACGCGCATTTCCGCAAATCGCGTGAGGCGCAGATTTTCGTGCTTGATCCACCGCCGATCCGGGGCCTCGGAAATTCGGGCGGGTTCGAAATGTGGCTTCAAGATGCCGCCGGTGCCGGGCGTGAAGCGCTTACGACGGCGCGGCGGCAGCTTACCAAACTTGCCGAAGACGATGATCGTTTGGCCCAGGTGCGCTTGAGCGGGCTTGAAGACACCCCGCAACTCAAGATTGATATTGATGATCAGGCGCTTACCGCATTCCAGATCACGCCTGCCAGCGTCAACTCCACCCTGTCGATCGCTTGGGGCGGACTTTACGTGAACGACTTTGTTGATCGCGGCCGGGTAAAGCGCGTGTTCGTTCAAGGCGATGCACCCTATCGCAGCAAACCCGCAGACCTCGGCCAGTGGTTCGTGCGCAGCGCTGACGGGCAAATGGCCCCGTTCTCCGCCTTTGCGTCGTCCCGCTGGACACAGGGCGCAGTGCGTCTTGATCGTATCAATGGCGTGGCCGCACAGCAATTGCAGGGCGCTGGCGCTTCCGGCATCAGTTCTGGCGAGGCCATGCAAATCATGGAAGACAGCGCGGCCAACCTTGACGGCAACTTCACCGTCGCGTGGAGCGGCCTGTCATTTCAGGAGCGCGCCGCATCCAGCCAGTCGGCGCTGCTCTATGCCGCCTCGATCTTCTTCATTTTCCTTTGCCTTGCCGCGCTTTACGAAAGCTGGACGGTCCCGGTCGCGGTCCTGATGGTCATTCCTCTCGGTATCATCGGGGCTGTTGTGGCAGTCACCATCCGTGGTTTCAGCAATGACATCTATTTCCAGGTTGCGCTGCTCACCACCATCGGACTCTCTGCCAAAAACGCCATTCTGATCGTGGAATTTGCAGAAGCTGCCATGCAGCGCGGCGTTGAACCTGTTACTGCGGCACTGGAAGGCGCGCGGCTGCGTTTGCGGCCGATCATCATGACCAGCGTTGCCTTCATTGCCGGCGTTCTGCCATTGGCGACCGCAAGCGGGGCAGGGGCCAATGGCCGACAGGCCATCGGTACAGGTGTTCTGGGCGGCATGCTTTCGGCCACCGTTCTGGCAATCTTCCTCGTGCCGCTGTTCTTCGTACTGGTGAAGGGGGCGTTCAAACGCAAAGGCACTCCGCCTGTACCCGCGCTGGCTCAGGGGGATGTGGCATGAAACTGCGCACCCTCCTCGCAACGCTTCCGGCATTGGCACTGACGGCTTGCAACCTTGCGCCTAAGTATACGCGCGCAGAAGCACCAGTGCCGTCTGCACTGCCACAGGGTCCGGCCTATGCCGCACTTCCCGCTGGTGAAACGTCTGCCGATGCGCTCGGCTGGCGTGATTTCTTCACCGATCCACGTTTGCAAAGCGTCATCGCCAAAGCCTTGGCCGATAATCGCGATTTGCGCGT
>JADYXV010000320.1 GCA_020853995.1 Novosphingobium sp. | reverse complement strand
GATCAACCGGCAGAAGCCTGTCGGGGTGAAGCTCAAGCTTGCGGGGCATTACAGGGCTTTCTGAAAGGATAAACGATCAGGCCGTCGCGCGGGCATAGCGTTCGCGTTTGACCTGTGTCGCCTTGCGCGCTTCGGCAAGCGCACGCTCTTCAGTGGCAAACAGCAAACCTTCAAGCACCGCCGACAAATGGGCGCGCATTGCGCTGCGCGCAGCATTCGGATCACGAGCGCGCAGCGCTTCCAGCACGGCGGTATGCTCTTCGACCACAGGCTTGATCTGCGCGTGGCGCGCCTTTTCATGCAGGAGTTTTGCCTCCGGCGAAGTGGACCGCAGATCCCACAAATGCACAATCGCGTTGTAAACCGCAACGTTACGCGTGGCGCGCGCAATCGCGAGGTGGAATTCACGATCGGCGCTTTCCGTGCCGTTCGGGTCCTGATTTTCCTCGGCAATGCGCTGCACAAGCAGTTCGATTTCGGCAATGTCGGCATCGTTGACCTGGGTTGCTGCCAGTGCGGCTGCCTCACCTTCGAACAGTAGCCGTGCCTCGGTCAATTCAAAGGCGGTCACGTTGAAGCCCGGGCGGTCTTCATCGCCTGGCAAGCGTTTTACATAAGCGCCAGACCCAAGTCGTACCTCGACCAGCCCCTGCACTTCGAGCGCGATTACTGCTTCGCGCACGGTCGGGCGGCTTACGTCATACCGCAATGCCAGATCACGCTCGGCCGGGAGCCGCGTACCGATCGGATAGCGGCCTTGCGACAGCTCCTCAATCAGTGAACGGGCGAGATCTTGATAGAGGCGATCGTTTGATTTGCCGTTTGCCATTGCAACCTTCTGGTAATACCAATTTTCAGAACTTGACAGACCGAAATTGGTCCGTCAATCGGTAATACCACATTAGCCCTATCCAATGCGAGTGTCCGAGTCATGAAAATAACTGCCGCCCGTGTGATCGTCACGTGTCCCGGCCGCAACTTTGTCACGCTCAAGATCGAAACCGATCAGGGTGTCTATGGTATCGGCGATGCGACGTTGAACGGGCGCGAATTGTCGGTCGTGGCGTATTTGCAGGAACACGTTGTGCCTTGCCTGATCGGCATGGACCCGCGCCGGATCGAGGACATCTGGCAGTACCTTTACAAGGGTGCATACTGGCGGCGCGGTCCTGTCACCATGAGGGCGATTGCGGCGGTGGATATGGCGCTGTGGGATATCAAGGCAAAGATGGCAGGCATGCCGCTGTACCAGTTGCTTGGCGGGCGCAGCCGCGATGGCATCATGGTCTATGGTCACGCCAACGGATCGGACATTGCCGAAACGGTCGAGGCTGTGGGCCACTACATCGACATGGGCTACAAGGCGATCCGTGCGCAGACCGGCGTGCCGGGCGTGAAGGATGCCTACGGCGTCGGGCGCGGCAAGTTGTATTATGAACCTGCTGATGCCTCGCTGCCTTCGGTGACCGGCTGGGACACGCGCAAGGCGCTCAACTATGTGCCACAATTGTTCGAAGAACTGCGCAAAACGTACGGCTTTGACCACCATTTGCTGCACGATGGGCACCATCGCTACACCCCGCAGGAAGCGGCCAATCTGGGCAAGATGCTGGAACCTTACCAGTTGTTCTGGCTGGAGGATTGCACTCCTGCTGAAAATCAGGAAGCGTTCAGGCTGGTGCGTCAGCACACCGTCACCCCGCTTGCCGTGGGCGAGATTTTCAACACGATCTGGGACGCCAAGGACCTGATCCAGAACCAGCTTATCGATTACATCCGTGCTACTGTGGTGGGTGCAGGCGGCCTGACGCATCTGCGTCGCATCGCGGATCTGGCCAGCATGTACCAGGTTCGCACCGGCTGCCACGGCGCCACCGATTTGTCACCCGTTACAATGGGTTGCGCGCTGCACTTCGATACCTGGGTGCCGAATTTCGGCATTCAGGAATACATGCGCCACACCGAAGAAACCGATGCCGTGTTCCCGCACGACTACTGGTTCGAAAAGGGTGAGCTGTTTGTCGGCGAAACCCCCGGCCACGGCGTCGACATCGACGAGGCTCTTGCGGCCAAATATCCTTACAACCCCGCCTACCTGCCGGTCGCCCGGCTGGAAGACGGCACGATGTGGAGCTGGTACCATGATGCGCAAGGTTCTTTTGTCAGCCACGGCACTCGTTGCCCTTACCGGTGCAGGGCAAGCCCCTGCCCCTGGGCTGCAACTGGGCAAGCTCCAGAAGCTGGGCACTGTCCATGAGCGCTATCAGGCGTACAACATTGAAATGGTTGAAGTGACCGGCGGTCGCTTTTGGGCGCCCTACGGCGGCGCGGCAGATGAACGCTATCGCCAGCGCCCGCCGATCGACCTGACCGATCCGAAGCTGATCGCCCTGGCCAAGGCGCTTGGCCCCAGTCTGGTGCGCGTCAGCGGAACATGGGCCAACAACACTTACCTTGAAGCAGCGGGCGAAAACCTTTCCGCCCCGCCCGCAGGCTTTGTACAAGTGCTGAAGCGCGACCAATGGAAAAACGTCGTCGCGTTTTCAAAGGCGGTCGATGCCCCCATCGTCACCAGCTTTGCTGTCAGCAATGGCACCCGCGGGGCTGACGGTGTGTGGACGCCCGCGCAGGCGCAACGCCTTTTGGATCTCACACGTGAGGCAGGTGGCAGCCTCTATGCTGCCGAATTCTTCAACGAATCCAATATGCCCGGTGCGGCGCCCGAAATGCCCAAGGCCTATACCGCTGCAAATTATGCGGCTGAATTTCGCCTGTTCCGCGATTGGGCGCGCAAGGCGGCCCCCGAAATGCGTATTCTCGGCGTTGGCGGTGTTGGTGAGGCGGGCTTGCTAACGGATGTGCCTGTGCCTGCCGAATTGGGCACCCATGTCAGCACCGAAGACATGATGAAGGCCAATCCCGATAGCGTTGATGCGGTGTCTTACCACTTCTACGGCTCGGTTTCGCAGCGCTGCCTGGGTCTTGGCATCGGCACGGCAGTGAAGGAAAACGCACTCAGCGCCGCGTGGCTTGACCTGACTGTGCGCGATTATGCCTACTACGCCGCCTTGCGTGACAAGTTCGAGCCCGGCAAGCCGATGTGGAACACCGAAACCGCGCAGGCGGCGTGTGGCGGAAGCCCTTGGGCATCGACGTTCCTCGATACGTTCCGCTACCTCAACCAGAATGCCGCGCTTGCCCAAAAAGGCTTGCAAGTCGTCATGCACAATACGCTGGCCGCCAGCGATTACGCCCTGATTGACCGTGATACCATGACGCCACGCCCCAATTACTGGGCCGCCGTGCTGTGGCGACGCACGATGGGGCAAACCGTGCTCGCCTCTCCGAAATCCCCCTCACCCGCCATGCGGCTTTACGCCCACTGCCTTGCCGGAAAGCCCGGCGGCGTGGCGGTCATGGCATTGAACACGGGCGAGGCTGCGCAGCGCATCAATCTTGGCGGCAAAGCCCTTGGCTGGACAATGACTGGCACGCCGCTTGATACGCGCAATGTTCTGGTAAACGGCCGCCAGCCTGCACTTGGCACTGACCTCAATTTTGCCGGACTGGAAGGCGCAGCGATCAACGGAAAAACCACGATCCCCGGCCAATCGGTTGCATTCTTTGCGATCGCGGGTGCAGCCAATCCGGCTTGCCGCTAAATGCGGGTCGTTCT
>JADYXV010000319.1 GCA_020853995.1 Novosphingobium sp. | reverse complement strand
GTCGGACTGGCGGGGGGATGCGCGCGGGGCAACGCCGAAGCGTTCCATATCGTAACGCGGCATGTTCACGTGGATCATCTCGACCGCGCAACAGGCGAGGCCAAACGTCATCCACCACAGCGAGCCGGTGCGGGCCCATTGGAACAGTTCCTCGGTCGACGTGACGAGGAAGCCCTTGTCCGAGACTTCGGCGGTCAAGCTATCGACGAATGCCTGATCGGGTGCGGCAACCGCGCCCTGATTGCCACCGACCTGATCGGCAGTGATGAGCGAAGATGTGGCCATGTTGCTCATTCCCAGTCCAACGCGCCTTTTTTCCAGGCGTAAATGAAGCCGATCACCAGTTCAGCGAGGAACACCATCATCGTGATCCAACCTGCCCAGCCCGTTTCACCAAGGCTGACAGCCCAAGGAAACAGGAATGCAGCTTCAAGATCGAAGATGATGAACAGGATTGCGACGAGATAGAACCGCACGTCAAACTGGCTGCGCGGGTCCTCGAACGCGGGGAAGCCGCATTCGTACTCACTGTTCTTCTCGGCGTTCGGATTGTGTGTGCCGGTCAGCCGGGCAATACCCATCGGCAGGAACACGAATGCAGACGAAAGCGCCAAGGCGATCCCGAGGAATATCAGGATTGGCAGGTACTGCGCCAAATAGCTGGATTGTTCGACCAAAGGGCTGACTCGCCTTGCTAACGGGTTTGGTTGCGCCCTAGTCCCGCGACTGCCTTCGCGCAAGTGGTGTGCACCGCAATAAGCACGGTTTCCACCCACCTTTTCGCGCCCATTCAGCCGTAACGACGGTGCTTTGCCCCCAGGAACTCGTATGCACTACTTACTTCAGCTGCATCTTGAGCGTGCGCGCGGCTGCCTTGCCATAAGGCGGCATCAGTCCGGCCAACCCGGCCACGTTGATTTTCGGCTGGGTATAGACCGCGCGACCATGACTGAAACTGCGGAAACCTTCGATTCCGTGATAGCCGCCCATCCCTGAAGGACCGATGCCGCCGAACGGCAAATCGTCGGCCGAGACATGAAAAATTACATCATTTAGCGTGACCCCGCCCGAAATCGTGCGGGCCAGCACGGCTTCGCGTTCAGCGGAATCATCGCCGAAATAATAGAGCCCGAGCGGTCGGTCGTGGGCGTTGATATAGTCAATCGCCTGATCGATGTGGCGATAGGTTTTGACAGGGAGCACGGGACCGAAGATTTCGTCCTGCATCACTTTCATGTCGTCGGTCACATGGCGCAGGATGGTCAGGGGCAACTTGTTACCGTTTGAACCCTCGAACGTCTCGCCGCCGGGATTGACGACAATCGCTTCGGCTCCTTTGGCAACCGCATCATCGACCAGTCCCACCAAGCGGTCCCTGTGGCGGCGGTTGATGACCGAAGTGTAATCATCATTGGCCAGCATGGTGGGGTACATTTTCGCAACGCTTGCCTGTAAAGCGCCGATGGTCTGCATTTCCAGTACTTCGGGCACCAGCAGATAATCTGGCGCAAGACAGATCTGGCCTGCATTCATTGTTTTGCCCAGCGCGATGCGTTCTGCTGCCTTGGCCACATCAACACCCTTGCCCAGAACCGTCGGTGATTTACCGCCAAGCTCCAGCGTTACCGGCACCAGATTGTCGGCTGCGGCATGCAGCACATGCTTTCCGATCGAGGTAGCGCCTGTGAACAGTAGATGGTCAAACGCCAGCGAGCAGAAATCCTGCCCGGTCTGCGGCCCGCCCAGCACTATGGCCACTTCATCCGCAGCGAAGGCCTTGGTGAACAGTTCAGCCATCAACTGCGATGTTCGCTCGGTAAATTCGCTGGGCTTGAGCATCGCCCGGTGAACTGCCGCCAAGGCTTGGGCGAGCGGTCCGAACGTGAGGCCGACCGGGAAGTTCCATGGCGCGACAATGCCGATCACGCCTTTGGGTTCATAGCGGACTTCGGCCTTGGCCCCGAGCAGCCCCAACGGAAAGTTCACATGCCGCTTTTCAGGCTTTGACCACGCCTTCATCCGCTTTTGCGAATAACGTACCAGGCTGAGCGCCGGCATGACATCGGTCAGCATCGATTGTTCATGGCTGCGGTGGCCAAAGTCCGCGCTCATCGCCTTGGCCAGCGCATCCCCGTGATCGAGAAGAATGCGCGCACAACGCTCCAGCCGGTCATGGCGCTTGGCCAAAGGTTCGGGACGCGCCGCAACAAACGCCGCTTTCTGGCGTTCGAGCATTGCCGTCATGGCATCGCGTGTGGTTTCGTCCATATTCTTCAGGTTCCCCGCCGAATCAGCTTATCCCAGCCCTTGCAGCAGGAATACCGGCCATGCCGTAGCGGCAAGGCAGGTTCCCAGCGGCAGGGCCGTATCGGCCGCGATACTACGCTTGCTTACAAGCATGACAATAGCTGCGAGAATGCCGACGATGCTTGCACCCAGCATCACCTCGACCACGCCCAGTGGCCCCACCCACACGCCGATGGCACCCATCAGCGGAGGGTCGCCCGAACCCATACCTTCCCGCCCGCGCGCCTTGAGATAGAAACGCGCAATCCCCCAGAACAGCAGATACCCCAGCGCTCCACCGCTTGATGAAACCAGCAACGGATCAAGCGTGCCTTCGGAAATCGCCCGCGCGATAACGACAATAAAACCGCTGATCGCCAACCAGACAACCAGAACGCGCGGCAGCCACAAATGGCGCAAATCCAGCAACCCCAGCAGCAGCAATTGCCAACCCAGCATCATGGCCGCCAGGGCCAGATCGGTGCGCGCCCACAACAGCGCGCCAATACCGATCGCCGCACCGCCCAGTTCGCAAGCCAATTGCCCGCCACCAATCGATACACCGCACGTCCTGCATTTGCCCCGCTGGATTGCCCATGACAGAACCGGCACCAGTTCGGCCACAGTCAACGCCTTGCCGCAGCCGTCACATGCAGAACGCCCCCGCACCACGGACCGGCCTTCGGGCAAGCGGACCAGCACAGCCCCAAGAAAACTGCCGATAATTGCCCCCAGCACGGCCGCTGCGGCCAACGCAATGCCCCAGGGCAGCGTCATGGTCATCACCTGATACATCCGCCCCTCCGCGCCTTGCGCATTTGCTTTCGCAGGTCTGCAACACTACAATGATAGCGAACTTCCGGTGCATTCAAGCACGTAATCAACAAGGGCCGTCAATCCATGGCACAATTCTCATCCGCAGACCCTGTGGTCATCCTTTCCTATGCACGCACGCCGATGGGCGCGATGCAAGGTTCGCTTGCCGATGTTTCCGCCACTGACCTTGGTGCCACAGCGGTCAAAGCCGCGGTTGAACGTGCGGGCGTTACGCCGGATGCCATTGACCGTATTTACATGGGCTGCGTGCTGCCTGCCGGACTTGGCCAGGCCCCTGCCCGTCAGGCCGCGATCAAGGCCGGTCTGCCAAAGTCGGTTCAGGCAACCACTGTTAACAAAGTCTGCGGCTCGGGCATGCAAACCATCATCATGGGTGCCGAAGCGCTTGCATCTGGCAGCGTCGATCTGGTTGTAGCAGGCGGTATGGAAAGCATGACCAATGCGCCCTACTTGCTGAAAAAGCACCGGTCCGGTGCCCGCATCGGCCATGATACGGCCTATGACCACATGTTTCTTGATGGTCTTGAAGACGCCTATGACGCCGGACGGGCGATGGGCACTTTCGCGCAGGATACTGCCGATGCCTACCAATTGACCCGCGAACAGCAGGATGCCTACGCAATTGAATCGCTGCGCCGTGCGCAAACTGCGGTAGCCGATGGCAGCTTCGCCGATGAAATCGCACCTGTCACGGTCAAAAGCCGCGCCGGTGAAACTGTCGTGTCCACTGACGAGGCTCCCGGCAAAGGTCGCCCTGACAAGATTCCATCGCTCAAGGCCGCTTTTGCCAAAGACGGCACAATCACTGCGGCAACTTCGTCATCCATCTCGGACGGTGCGGCCGCAGTTACACTCACGCGCGCCAGCGTTGCCACCGCCGCCGGTCTCACTCCGGTGGCCAAGATTGTGGCACTTGCCGGACATGCCCAAGAACCTAAGGATTTCACCGTCGCTCCCGTCGGCGCGATCAACAAGGTTCTGGAAAAAGCGGGCTGGTCCATCGCCGATGTCGATCTGTTCGAAGTGAACGAAGCCTTCGCCTGCGTCGCCATGTTTGCCATGCACGATCTCGGCATCGATCACGCCAAGATCAACGTCAATGGCGGAGCCACTGCGCTCGGCCATCCGATCGGCGCTTCGGGCACGCGCATTGTTACAACGCTGATTGCCGCGCTTAAAAAGCATGGGTTGAAGAAGGGTGTTGCAAGCCTGTGCATCGGTGGTGGTGAGGCTACGGCGCTTGCCGTCGAAATCCTCTGACTTTTCATGCCCCCGGCCATCGGGCTGGGGGCACTTTATCCATAGTGTTATGATTCAGGGCTGTTGTGCGCCCCAAACGTTATCGGCGCGAATGAATCCTTTGCGCCCTTCGATTTCAAAAGCGCACCACTGCGCTTCGCATTCGCCCAGCTTACCAATGACGCCGGGTTCCACACGCCACAGCAGGCTGCCGCTTCCATCCTTGTTGGCACGCATTTCCGATATGCTGCCAGTAACAATGCCTGCCCGTTCACGGTTCAGGAATTGCTGGAGGATCCATCCGCGTGAACCGTCCTTATCTTCAACCAGACGCCATCCGCCCATGACGCGCAGTACTTTCAGCGGAACGCCCTTGCGGACATAGGTCCAGCTTATTCGGTAATCGCGCCCGGGGCCGACGCGCATGTTCGCTTTGGCCTTGCTGGTGGAAACCCAATAAGCTTCATCGCCACTGCTGGTTTGCGCCATAACCGGCTGGGCAATTGCAAAAAGCAGCGCCGCACCTGCGGCTAAGGCGGCAGAAGTTCGAAGCGCAAGGTTTACGATCATGTCACTGCCGTCGCAAAATTATCAGCCAAGGGCAACACCCAAGACCCGTACTATGCCCAAGGATGTCCACGACGACAATGTGTTCCGACGCTTGACCACGTCCCCTGCCAGGGCCTAGCTTCGAACCATTATGACCAGCTCAGCCGACTATCGCCCCACGCGCCGCGTCGAAGGCAGCCCCCGCGTAACCGTAACGCGCAAGCTTTTGCCTGAAACAGAAGCGCGCATGCGCGAATTGTTTGACGTTACGCTCAGCACCGATGATCGACCGATGTCGCGCGATGCACTGGTCGCAGCGATGCAGACCGCTCATGTCCTTGTCCCAACCGTAACCGACGTGATTGACGCAGATCTGATCGCACAGGCTGGGCCGCAACTTGGCCTCATCGCCAATTTCGGGGCCGGAACGGATCACATTGCGCTGGGCGCTGCCCGTGCGCGCAAGATTATCGTCACCAACACGCCCGGCGTTTTCACCGATGACACGGCTGACATGGCGATTGCGCTGATAATCTCGGTAACGCGCCGCCTGAATTACTGTGGTCGCATCTTGCGCGCAGGCAAATGGGAAGGCTGGGCACCGTCCACCATGCTTGGCCATCGCCTTTCAGGCAAAACACTGGGCATCCTTGGCATGGGCCGCATCGGGCAAGCCGTTGCATGGCGTGCCCGCGCTTTCGGCCTCAACGTGATTTACCACAGTCGCCACCGCCTGCCCCAAGCGCAAGAAAGCATGTTTGGCGCACAGTTCGAACCGGACCTCGACAAACTGGTGGCGCAATCCGACATTCTTACCCTGCACTGCCCCGCCACACCGGAAACGCACCACATCATCGATGCGCGCCGTATCGCTCTGATGAAACCGGAAGCCTATCTGGTAAACACCGCGCGCGGCCAGTTGATTGAGGAAGAAGCCCTGATCGCCGCGCTCGTCGACGGACGCATTGGCGGCGCTGGCCTTGATGTTTTCGAACACGAACCAAAGGTTGATCCTCGCCTTACCGCCCATCACAACGTCGCCATACTGCCACGCATGGGCAGCGCGACATTTGAAGGACGCCGGGCATCGGGCGATAAAGTCATCGCCAACGTCCGTGTCTGGGCAGATGGCCACCGCCCGCCAGATCAAGTGCTGGACGGTCTGGTTTAAGAAGCCGGCCCCTGTTTGGCACAATAATCAACCGCGACCGCGCTTGTGCGAACCAGTAATATTGCCATAAAGCCGCAGATGAGAGGTCTGGCGCAGGTTTACCCTTGCGTGTGGGGGAGATTTTTTGATGCGAAAGATGTTGGCCGGCGCAATGGCCGCTGCCGCAATCCTTGTGCCTGCGATGGCTTATGCACAAGTTGATGCCCAAAGCGCCGCGATGAGCGTCGAAGATGTTGCCGATACGGGTGACACTGCATGGATTCTTGTCTCATCCGCCTTTGTCCTGCTGATGGCGATGCCGGGCCTCACGCTTTTCTATGGCGGCCTGGTCCGCGCCAAGGGCTTCCTTGCCGTGCTGGTCCAGGTTGGTGCCATTGCTGCTGTCGCCTCGATCCTGTGGATCATGGTCGGCTATACGCTCGCCTTTGGTGATGTCAGTGGCGGCTGGATCGGCAGCGGCAATGCGTGGATGCTGCTCAATCTTGGCAATATGCGCGCAAATACCGCCATTCCAGAAAGCGCCTTTGCCCTTTACCAGATGTGTTTTGCCCTGATCACACCTGCGCTGATGGTTGGCGCCTGGGTTGATCGCGCGCGTTTTGGCTGGGTCATCGGCTTTTGCGCGTTATGGGGCCTGATTGTCTATGCGCCCTCGGCCCATTGGGTCTGGGGCGGCGGCTGGCTTTCGTCAAAGTTCGGAACGCTTGATTTCGCAGGCGGCATTGTTGTGCACACCACGGCGGGGATCTCGGCGCTGGTTGTCGCCTTGCTCCTCGGCAAACGCGCGGGCTTTCCCAAGACGCTGATGTTGCCGCACAGCCCGTCGTTAACGATGGCCGGCGCGGCGCTTCTATGGGTAGGCTGGTTCGGTTTCAACGGCGGTTCGGCCCTTGCTGCCAACGATGACGCAGCATCTGCCATCATCAACACGCACGCTGCGGCATGCGTTGCTGCGCTGGTCTGGCTGATCATTGAAAAGTTCGCGGTCGGCAAACCCACCTCGGTTGGCTTTGCTACGGGCGCCATCGCTGGCCTTGCCACAGTAACCCCTGCTGCGGGATTTATCGCTCCGGGTGCTGCGATGGTACTTGGCGCGCTGGCGGCGCTGGTCTGTTACCCGATGATCCAACTGGTCAAGCAACGCCTACAGATTGATGATTCGCTTGATGTTTTCGCCGTACATGGCGTTGGCGGCATGATCGGATCGGTCCTGCTTGCGGTGTTCATCTCGCCATCATTCGGCGGCACCGGCTATGCCGAAGGCATGGACATGACGCGACAGTTGATCGCCCAGTTTGCCGGTGTCGGAATCGTCGCCTTGTGGAGCGCTTTTGCGACCGTCATGTGCGCGCTGATGGTCTCGATGGTCATCCCGATGCGCGTGACCGAAGACGAAGAGCGTGAAGGCCTCGACATTACCAGCCACGGTGAACGTGCTTGGGAATTTGATTGACCGATTTGCCCAGAGAGGCACAAAAAAAGGCGGGTTCGGACAAACCGGACCCGCCTTTTTTGTTACTTGTCGAAAGTGTCCGGGTCGGCCG
>JADYXV010000318.1 GCA_020853995.1 Novosphingobium sp. | reverse complement strand
ACGTGAACCAGACACTACCGCCTGTGACCGAATTGGCGGTAGTCGATGCCGCTGCGCTGGATGTGGCTATCGCCAGCGCAGAGCAGCCTTTCGTGGTGCGCGGGCTGGTGGCCGATTGGCCGCTGGTACAAGCGGCACGCCGCTCTCCACGCGAAGCAAGGGCGCATTTGCTCGCCCATGCCCGAGAGCGTGATTTTGCCGTATCGATGGGCGATCCCCAATCTGGCGGACGGTTGTTTTACGACGCCGACATGCAGATGAATTTCCGCATGGGACATGGTCGGCTAGACAAGATATTCGCTGGTTTCGATGCGGCCGAGGCGCACCCTGTTGTGCCCACCGTGTACCTTGCATCGATTGATATCGAACAGTTTTTCGATGGGCTCGGCAGCGCAAACCCGATGCCCCTGTCAACACGCGATGCGCTGGCCAGCATATGGATCAGCACGCCGACAAAGATTGCGGCGCATAACGATTTCCCCGATAATCTGGCGTGTTGCGCAGTGGGCCAACGCCGGTTCACGCTGTTCCCGCCCGACCAGTTCCGCAATCTTTATCTCGGCCCGATTGACAATACCCCGGCGGGACGCGCCGTGAGCATGGTGGATCTGGCCGCACCGGACCTTGCCACTTATCCCCGCTTCGCCGATGCAATGGCCAGTGCCTTGGTTGCCGATCTGGAACCGGGCGACGCACTGTATATCCCGTCGCTGTGGTACCACCATGTCGAGGCCAGCGCGCCATTCAACGTGCTGATCAATTACTGGTGGCGCGATACGCCGCGCTTTTTGGGCCAGCCGCAGAACGCGCTCAATCATGCCATTCTGGCGATCCGCGATCTGCCGCCAGCGCAGCGGGATATCTGGCGCGCAATGTTCGAACATTATGTCTTTTCGGGCGGCACAGACGCTGCCGCCCATATCCCGCCACCTGCACAAGGCGTGCTTGCGCCATTTGATGCGCAAAGCGCCGGTCGCATGCACGCCTTTCTCCTTCGCAGTTTCAGCCAATGACCAAAGGACAGACCATGGAAATGCCAACTCTGCCTCGCCGGATCGTGATTGCCGGTGGCGGTACATCGGGCTGGATGGCTGCGGCGGCAATCGCCCGCACGCTGGGTCCGGTGGCCGATGTGACGCTGGTTGAATCCGATGCAATCGGCACCGTGGGCGTGGGCGAAAGCACCATCCCGCCGCTCGTTGCCTATAACCGCCTGCTGGGCATTGGCGAGGCCGAGTTCATGAAGGCGACGCAGGCCACCTTCAAACTTGGTATCATGTTTGAAAACTGGAAGGATGTTGGGGAACGTTATTTCCACTCGTTCGGCGGCACGGGCAAGGATCATTGGTCAGCAGGGTTCCAGCATTTCTGGATGCACGGCAAAACCCAGGGCCACACAGAGCCATATGACGATTACTGCCTTGAACTGAAAGCAGCCGAAGCGGGCAAGTTCGCACACTTGCCCGATGACCGGATCAATTACGCCTATCAGCTCGATTCATCGCTCTATGGTGCCTTTTTGCGCACAATGGCCGAAACGGACGGCTGCAAGAGGGTTGAAGGCCGCATTGCCCACGTCGAGCTTGACGGCGTGACCGGCGATATCGCCGCGCTGTTGCTGGATGGCGGGCGGCGCATCGAAGGTGACCTGTTCATAGACTGCACCGGCTTCCGCGCGCTGTTGATCGAAGGCGCGCTTCATGCCGGGTACGATGATTGGAGCCATTGGCTGCCCTGCGATGGCGCGGTGGCCATTCAAACTGCCAGCGTGCGCCCGCCAGTGCCTTATACCCGCGCCATTGCACATGAGGCAGGCTGGCAATGGCGCATCCCGCTTCAGCACCGTGCGGGCAACGGCATCGTCTATTGCAGCCGCTACATGGACCGCGATGCTGCACTTGAGCGGTTGCTGGGCACGATTGAAGGCAAGACGCTGACCGAACCGAACTTCATCTCGTTCAAGACCGGAGCGCGGCGCAAGCAATGGCACCGCAACTGCATCGCGGTGGGGCTGTCCGGCGGGTTCATGGAGCCGCTGGAATCCACCAGCATCCACCTGATCCAGCGCGCCGTGTTGCGCCTGTTGCGCATGCTCCCGGCAGGACGCCCCAGCGAACGTGACATTGCCGAATTCAACGATCAGCAGTTTACCGACATGGAGCAGATCCGCGACTTCCTGATCCTGCACTACAAGGCGACCGAGCGGACAGACAGCCCGTTCTGGCGGCACTGCGCATCGCTGGAAGTGCCCGACAGTCTTGAACAAAAGATCGAACTGTTCCGCGAAACCGGCCGTGTCTTCCGCCGCAACGAAGAACTGTTTGCCGAAAACAGCTGGGTGCAAGTGATGATGGGCCAAGGGATCATGCCGCAAAGCTATCATCCCGTAGCCGCCAAGCTGAGCAATGACGAATTGTCCTACCTCCTCGCTTCCTTGCGCGATAATGTGGCCCGCACCGTAGCCGGTATGCCGGAACACTATGCCTATGTTTCGCACTATTGCGGCGTGCGCGAAGCGAAAGTTGCATGAACGGGGCTCTGCTGGTGCTGGCCGCTACGGCTGCGGCTCCACCGCAACCATCCCCGCCAGTTGCGCCGGGGCAAGGGTGGTCGCTGGTTTGGGCAGATGAATTCAACGGTAGCGCAATCGATCCCCGGAATTGGACCCTTGCCAATGATTGCTGGGGTGGCGGCAACGCCGAACGGCAATGCTATACAGACCGGCCAGCCAACGCTGCGGTCAAAGATGGCATGCTGTTGATCACGGCACGGCGCGAGCGGTTTACAGGCCCTGCATTCCCCGCAGACCAACGCACAACCCCTGACAAACAAGGGCAAGCAACACGCGCGTTCACATCGGCAAGGCTGGCAACACAAGGCAAAGCCGCGTGGCGTTATGGCCGCATCGAAGTGCGAGCACGCCTGCCGCAAGGCCAGGGGATGTGGCCAGCCATATGGATGCTGCCCGAAGACAATCGCTATGGTGCGTGGGCCGCATCGGGCGAAATCGACATTATGGAGGCTGTCAATCTGGGTGAGCCCTGCACGACAGGCGAGCCCGGTTGCCCCGCCGGACGGGAACAGGGCATACTGGGCACGCTGCATTTTGGCGGGGTCTGGCCAGCCAACCAGCATCGCGGTGCCACTACTGCGATGCAAGGGGCGCTGGATGGCTTCCACACTTATGCCGTGGAATGGAGCCCGCAAGCCATCACGTGGTTGATCGATGGCACGCCTTTTCAAACCCAGCGCCCCGACGACTGGTTCACCAAGGGTTCGGCAACGGCAGGCGCACCGTTCGATCAACGTTTCCATCTGGTGTTGAACCTCGCTGTGGGCGGCCGCCTGCCCGAAGAACGCAACAAAGGCGGGGTTAACCACAAGGGCTTTCCCAAACAGATGGCAGTTGATTGGGTTCATGTCTGGCAATGCGCCGATGATCCGGCTAGCACTGCGCGCTGTGAAGCAAGTGGGGACTGAATCCGGAAATGGCGCGGCGTAAGCAGGCGGTTACGATCAAGCATGTTGCGGCCGAGGCTGGTGTATCGCTGCAAACGGTCAGCCGCGTAATCAATAATGAAACCAGCGTCCGGCCTGAAATGAAGGTCCGGGTACAGGCGGCTATTGATAAATTGGGCTATGTCCCTTCAATCGCCGCCCAAAGAATGAGTGGATCGCGTTCCTATATCATTCTGGCATTGAATGACCGGGACCGCACGATTGCAGACTGGCGCGCACGGCAAGGGACCGACTGGGTTGACCAGATGTTGCTTGGCGGCATGCTCAGTTGCGCCGAACATGGATACCGCCTGATCATCGAACTGGTCGATACACACAATGACCATGTAGAGCGCGAACTGGCCGCCGCCATAGCCGCTTTGCAACCCGATGGCGTCATCCTGACGCCACCTCACTCTGATAACCCTCTGATCACCGGCCTCCTGACGCATCGCCAGATCCCGTTTGCACGCATCGGCTCGCGCAGTGACGGGGGCGGCATTCCGCTGACGATGGATGACGAAGGCGCGGCGCAGCAGGCTACACGGCACCTGCTCGGCCTTGGCCATCGCAGCATCGGTTTTATCGCAGGGCCTGCCGATTATCAGCTCTCAAGCTGGCGCGTCGATGGCTGGCGCGCTACGATGGATGAGGCAGGGTTGACTACCGAAGGCCTGCTCGCAGTGGGCGATTTCAGTTACGCCTCGGGCGAGCTGGCTGCACGTGCGCTGCTGACGCATCCTGAAAAGCCTACGGCGATAATTGTGAGCAACGATCAAATGGCGCTTGCCACTATCGAAGTCGCACATGCCCTGGGGTTATCCATTCCGGCCGATCTGTCATTGGTCTGCTTCGATAATACACCTCTCGTGCGCTTTACCCGCCCACCCCTTACCGCCATTGACCAGCCCGTTGCTGAAATCACCGCCCGCGCTGTTGAACTTCTGATTTCAGCCCAGCGCGGTGAACTGCCTGCGCCAGTGCCGGTGGTTGTTCCGGCAAGTCTCGTGGTGCGCGAGTCCACCGCTGCGCCGCGCAATGCGGGTTAGCCCCCCCTCGCGCTTCCTGTTCCTCTATGCGCTGGCATGGGCCGGATCGGCCATTGCCTACATCCCGTTTCTGACAATCCTGCTACCGGTCAGAATTGAAACACTTACCGCAATGCCGGGGCAGAATGCACTGGCGGTAACCTGGATCGGTTCCATTACATTTGCCGGTGCGATTGCAGCGAGCATCGGCAACATCGCATTCGGGTGGGTAAGTGACCTGACCGGAAACAGGCGCATATGGGTCGCCGCCGGGCTGGTGCTTTCAACCGGACTGCTGCTGCTAACCACACAGATCACCAGTTTTGGTCAACACATCGCGTTGCTGGTGTGTTGGCAACTGGCGCTCAACATGATGATCGGCCCATTGTCTGCATGGGCCGGGGATTGCGTCCCGGACGCCCAAAAAGGCAAGCTTGGCGGATTGATGGCATTCGCTCCCGCAGCAGGGGCGCTGACGGGGGCCTTGATTACCATTCCGGGGTTCGCAGGGCCGGAAGTGCGCCTGATGATAGTGGCGCTGCTCCAGATCTGCTGCGTTGCCCCGCTGCTGCTGTTTGGCGCAACCGTGCAGACCACAAGCACGGGACAAGACGCTCCTTCCGCGCAGGCGGATCTGCCAGACCGCGCGGTTCTGTCGCGCATGTGGCTGGCGCGGCTCATGGTGCAAGTGTCGGAAGCCACCCTCTTTGCCTATCTCTACTTGTGGCTCAGATCGCTCGATCCCTCGTTCAATGATGCCACAACCGCTCGCATCTTCGGCGGCATGCTCGCTGCCGCTGTGCCGTTGACACTTTTCGTCGGCGCCTGGGCTGACCGGCATGGCAAACCGCTACTGCCATTGCGTATCGCCGCGGCCATTGCCGCCACGGCATTGCTGCTGATGGGGGCAACCCTCAGCCCGCTGATCGCGATTGCCGGTTATGCGGTGTTCAATTTGTGCAGCAGTGTGTTTCTGGCGCTGCACTCTGCCCAGACCTTGCGCGTACTGCCGCGCGGCAACCGGCTCGGCAGGGACCTGGGCATATTCAATCTGACCAACACGGTGCCTTCCTTGATCATGCCGGGATTGACGATCATCATGATCCCCACCCTTGGCTATCGCGGGCTATTTGTTCTTCTGGCGCTCCTCGCGTTCGGTGCAGCCGCCTTGCTGGTGCCCGCGCGCCGCCATTAACCATCGGCCAGCCACAAATCGAGATCGCTTGATTTCTTGCAGGGAGCGTGTCATTCGATAATGATAACGTTCAAAAATTAGAAGTTGGGAGATTCGATGCGCAAATCTGCGTGGATGGCTGCGGTCATGCTGACCTGCAGCGGGACGGCAATAAGCCGGGCAGAACAGCCCCGGCCTTCCATTGCAGCGACGATGCCAACCGCCCCCGACGCGACTGCGAACCCCGCGTTGTGGCCTGCGGCAAAAAGCCCATCCTCGTTTTCAACGCCGAAAGATGAAGCGCGGATCAGCGCAATCATCGCGCGCATGACGCTGGAACAGAAAGTCGGCCAGCTGATCCAGGCCGATACTTCGGCAATAACGCCCGAAGACCTTGTGCAATATCCGCTGGGCTCCATTCTGGCAGGCGGCAACAGCGGCCCCTATGGTGATGAACGCGCCAATGCAGCAACGTGGGACAAGCTGGTATCAGCTTTTCACGACGCCTCGCGCAAATCTGGCGCAGGCATACCCGTCCTGTTCGGGGTTGACGCCGTGCATGGCCATTCGAACCTGCCGGGCGCCACAATATTTCCACACAACATTGGCCTTGGCGCAGCGCGTGACCCTGCCTTGATCCAACGGATCGGCGCGGCGACCGCCGCCGAAATTGCCGGAACCGGAATTGACTGGACCTTTGCGCCAACGCTCGCCGTTCCGCAGGATCTGCGCTGGGGCCGCAGCTATGAAGGCTATGCAGCTGATCCTGCGCTGGTTGCCGCTTATGGCAAGGCAATGGTTATAGGACTGCAAGGCAAGCTGGTGGCAGGCAAGCCGGTTAATGGCAGCCGGGTTGCCGCCACGGCCAAGCACTTTCTCGCTGATGGCGGCACGGCTGATGGCAAGGATCAGGGCGATGCGAAAATCTCCGAGAGCGAACTGATAGCCAAGCACGCCATGGGCTATCCGGCAGCGATCAACGCTGGTGCCTTGACCGTCATGGCCAGCTTCTCAACATGGAACGGGGCGAAAAATCACGGCAACAAGTCCCTGCTGATAGACGTCCTCAAAGACCGCATGGGCTTTGCCGGACTGGTGGTCGGCGATTGGAACGGCCACGGCCAGATCCCTGGCTGCACGGTTACCGATTGCCCGGCGGCGATCAACGCAGGACTGGATCTGTTCATGGCCCCCGACAGCTGGAAACTGCTGTTCGCCAACACCTTGCGTGAAGCGCGCGAAGGCGTGATCCCGGCTGCACGGATTGATGATGCTGTCAGACGGATTTTGCGGGTAAAACTGAAGCTTGGCATGCTGGATGCAAAGCCTGTCCAACGCAGCAACCATGCCATGGTCGGCGCAGCCCATCACCTTGCACTGGCCCGCGAAGCCGTCGCCAAATCATTGGTGCTGCTGAAGAATGACGGTGGCGTTTTGCCGTTGCGTCCCGGCGCGAACGTTCTGGTCACAGGCGTCGGCGCTGATAACATGGCGATGCAGGCGGGTGGCTGGACAATCACATGGCAGGGGACCGACACGACCGCGGCCGATTTCCCCAATGGTCAGACAATCGGCCAAGCCATCGCCACGCAGGTTGTGGCAGCTGGCGGCAAAGCCGCAGTCTCAAACGATGGTACGTTTGCCACCAAGCCTGATGTTGCATTCGTTGTTCTGGGCGAGCGGCCTTATGCCGAATTTCAGGGCGACGTACCCGACATCGCGTTTCGGGCAACGGCCGAAGAAGAAGACCTTATTGCCCGCCTCAAGGCGCAAGGAACAAAGATCGTCACCGTGTTCCTGTCGGGCCGTCCGATGTTTGCCAACAAGCTGATCAACCAGTCCGATGCATTTGTCGCCGCCTGGTTGCCGGGCACCCAGGGCGCTGGCGTGGCTGATGTGCTGGTGGCGCGCGCCAATGGCAAACCGCTGCGTGACTTTACCGGAAAACTGCCGTTTACATGGCCAGACGATGCGCAATCGCCCGTGGTAAAGCCCGCTTTTCCGGCAGGATACGGGATCAGCTACGCCCGCTCCGCCAAAGCGCCCAAGCTGAATGAAGATCCGCGCATGGATCTGGCAGCAGCGGCTAGCACCGACAACTTTTTCGTCCGCGGCAATGTGCCGGCACCCTGGCATCTGGGCATGGATGGCGCCATCACGGTGCGGTCAGTTGATCTTTCTGCCCAGGAAGACGCGCGCCAGTTCACTTGGAATGCCGATGGCGTCCTTTCCATCGAAGGGTCGCCCGTCAACCTCATGCGCCAACTCGATGGCGGATTTGTTCTGCTGCTCGATTGGCGGATCGATCGTACGGTGGTAGGACCCGTCAAAGTGTCGTTCGGGGATGCAACATTGGATATTGGTGATTTGGTACGGGCCGCGCCTGTCGGCACGACCACGCAGATGCGCATTCCGCTGCGGTGCTTCCATGATGCGGGGGCGAATCTGGCAGCCGTCGGTGCGCCGCTGCGCCTTACCGCACCCGCCGGATTCACGGCAACCTTGCGCAATGCCAAAGTTGAATCTTCCGGGATCAGCATCCCTTGTCCACCAATCCACCAAAAATAAAAAATCGGGGAAGATAGCATGGCGCTTGCACCAAGCCAGTTGGGCGATTCAGCCGCAGGGGATGCGAATGGTACGGCGATTGATGCGCCAGGCCTGCAAGTGTTTGTCTTTGCGCTGTTCTTCATTTTCGGCGGGATCACATCCTTAAACGATGTGATCATCCCGAAACTGAAAGAGCTGTTCACGCTCAATTACACGCAAGCCATGCTGGTTCAGTCAGCGTTCTTTGCCGCCTATTTCGCCATCTCGATTCCCGGTGCAGCGCTGGTCAAAAAGCTGGGCTATATGCGCAGCGCAGTGGTCGGGCTGCTGGCAATGATGGGCGGCTGCCTGCTGTTCGTCCCGGCATCGGCCAGCGCGACATTCGCGGTGTTCCTGATGGCGCTGTTCGTGCTCGCAGCCGGGATCACGGTGGTACAAGTGGTGGCCAACCCGCTGATCTCGCTGCTCGGCCCTGCCAACACCACCAGCAGCCGGTTGACCTTTGCCCAAGCGTTCAATTCTCTCGGCACGACGATCTTCCCTTATGTCGGCTCAATCCTGATCCTTGGTGGCCTTGCCGATGTGTCAGCCGCGCAACTGTCAGGCGCCGCACTTGACGCCTACCGCGTTGAAGGCACCCGCGTCGTAGTGATGGCCTATCTTGGCCTTGCTGCTGCATTGGCCGTGGTGGCCGCTGTCGTGTGGTTCAACCGCAACCGCCTGAAAGGTGAGCGGCACAGCGGCGGATCGATCATCAGCAGCTTCGATTTGCTGAAGCAGAAGCGCTTTGGCTTCGGTGCGGCATGCATCTTCCTGTATGTCGGCGCAGAAGTTGCGATTGGCTCGTTCATCGTCAATTACCTGATGCAATCTTCCGTGCTGGGCATTGACGAACAGTCGGCAGGCAAGCTGATCCCGCTATACTGGGGTGGCGCGCTGGTCGGGCGGTTTCTCGGCTCGGGCTTGTTGCGTATTTTCAGCCCGGCAAAAGTGCTGACGGCCAATGCGATTGGCGCCATCGCCCTCATCATCCTTTCCACCAATACCAGCGGTGCCGTCGCTGGCTATGCACTGCTGCTGATCGGCTTGATGAATTCCATCATGTTCCCCACTATATTCAGCCTTGCCTGCGAAGGCTTGGGACCGCGCACGGCCGATGGTTCGGGCGTGATCTGCGTGGCAATTGTGGGCGGCGCGGTAATTCCACCGCTAACCGGAACACTGGCTGATATATCGGGCAGCCTTGCCATTGCCTTCATCCTGCCCGCCATTTGTTATGCGATCATCGCTGCGTTCGGGATATTCGCAGCAAAGCCGAACACTGTTCCAGCCTAGGCATGACCGCGGCCCAAGCCAGCGTCCTGTTTTTTCTGCAAATGGCGGCAATTCTGGCAACGTGCCGTATTGTCGGCTGGTTTGCCCAACGGTTCACGGGCCAACCGCAAGTGGTGGGCGAAATGATAGCCGGGATCGTGCTTGGGCCGTCCTTGCTGGGCATGCTTCTCCCCGGGATCGAGGCCTCGCTGTTTCCGGCAGAATCGCGCAAGGTGCTCTATGTCGGTGCCCAATTGGGTGTCGGGCTGTACATGTTCATTGTCGGGCTGACGTTTGATCGCGCCGAATTTCGTTTGCATGCGCGTAGCTCTGCAGCGGTATCCATCGGCGGCATGATTGCCCCCTTCGCTGTCGCAGCACTGATGATCCCGTGGCTTATAACGCAACCCGGCCTGTTTTCACCCGATGTCTCTGCGGGTCAGGCCGCGCTCTTTCTCGGCTCGGCCATTGCCATCACAGCTTTTCCCATGCTGGCCCGCATCATTCACGAACGCGGCATTTCCGGCACGCGATTGGGGCTGCTGTCACTTTCCGCAGGCGCAATCGGCGATGCAGGGGCATGGGCCGTAATTGCCTTGGTCCTTGCCAGTCTGGGGGATGGTGCAGGCACTGCTATCCGGGCGATTGGTGGGGGTTTGGCATTTGCCATCGTCATGATCTGGATTGCCCCGTCGCAGCTTAAACGGCTGGCTACGATGGCTGATCGCAACGGCGGCACGGATGGCGGGGTTCTGGCTATTGTGCTGATCCTGTTCCTGCTCAGCGCCTGGGCAATGGATGCTGCCGGGATTCATGCCGTGTTCGGCGGTTTTTTGCTGGGCACAGCCATGCCGCGCGGAAAGTTTGCCGAAGACCTGCGCTCACGCCTGGAGCCGTTTACCGTCGTTTTCCTGCTGCCGATGTTCTTCACGTTCTCGGGCCTCAACACCCAGTTGCAAGTGCTTGGCAGCGCGTCTCTGGTGATGGTCACCCTGGCAATCCTTGCCGCCTCGATCCTCGCCAAAGGAGGCGCGTGCTATGTCGCCGCGCGGCTATCCGGTCAGGACCATGCAACTTCAATGGGCATCGGCGCACTGATGAACGCGCGGGGTCTCATGGAACTCATCATTATCAACATCGGCCTTTCACGCGGCATTATCGGTCCGGCGCTCTTCGCCATTCTGGTACTGATGGCCATCGTTACCACGCTGATGGCAACGCCCCTGTTTGAACTGGTTTATGGCCGGGCAGCACGGGCGCGCGGCGAAATAAAGGCCGATTGACGATACTCGCCGGGCGGCACTGGACGCACCGCCCGGTTCACATGTCAGAAGCTGATGCGGGCGCTTAGCCGGATGTCGCGGCCGAATAACGGGGCAACATCTTTCAAAAAGCTGGTGTGCCGCCGCGCTTCAACATCAAAGATATTGTTCGCCTGTAGCATCAATGTCGTCTGGGCTTCAGGGCCAAGCGGCTTCCATGAAACACTTGCATTGACCATCGTCCATGCCGGCGTGGCGGTTTCAAATGCAGCCACGCGGCGCTGCGCGGTGGCATGCTCCACCTCGACGCGGCCACCCAATACATTGCCAGCCGCCTCGATTCCGCCAATCAACCGCAGCGGCGGAATACGCGGCACCGCCCGTCCGCCGCCCAGGATGTCGGCGCGCGTATAATCTACAAGGCCCGTCGCCTCGATACGCGTCTGCCCCAGTTGCGCCAGCGTGACTGCACCCTCAACTTCAAAGCCATAGAAGCGCGCATCTGTCTGGGCATACTGGAACACCGGCAATTCGTCCGCCTCTGCGCCGGTTGCATTTAACGAAATGAAGTTATCGAACCGGTTGAAAAAGCCCGACAGTTCCAATCTCCAGCCCTCCCCGCGCCCGCGCAGCACAGCTTCTGCTCCCAATTGACGTTCAATCCTGAAATCGGGATTGCCAATCTCGAATGCGCGGGTTGCCGCATGGGCACCGTTGGCAAACAGCTCTTCAGCGGCAGGTGCCCGTTCTGCGCGGGCAAGGCTTAACGCCAGCCGCCAGCCTTCCCCCAGTTGCACCGAACCGCCCAATGATATTGATACGGCATCGAAATTTCGCTTCCGGCCAATCTCTGCAGATTCTACCGTGCTATGTTCATAACGGCCCGATGCTTCCAGGCGCACACTGCCCAGATCGAACTCTTGCAGGGTGAACAGGCCGAACTGGCGGGTTTGATTGGCCGGGATATAGGCCTCTTCACCGATCGCACGAAAATTTCGACTGAACAGTTGCATGCCTGTAGCGCCCTGCCAGCCATCACGATCAGCTTGCACCAGTTCCGCGCGTGCTTCCCAGCTGCGGTTGAAAAAGCTGGTCCCGATCTCGCCTGTGGATTCGATTTCGTCATGCCGGTAATCCGCCCAGCCAGCGCGAAGCTTGAGCTCCTTGAACGCCCCTCCCATCGGCACTGCCCCGCGCAAATCAACACGGGTCTGGCGCATGTTCAGCGTGATATCTTCGTGGCCGTGACCATCTTCATGGTTTTCATCATGTTCTTCATCTGAATGCCCCAAGTCCAAGCCGTTGGGGATGCCATAACGGTTTGCAAGATGGCTTACGGCCAAACCGAAGTTGGCGCCGTCCTGACCGATCCATGCAAGCCCGCCGGCTACATCCCATGTCCGGGCGGCGGTGTTATCTACCCGCCCGCTGGCAACCGCATCCTCGGCTACCTCGCCGCCCTTGGCCGCAGCAGCATCACGCAATTCCCGGCTGAATACGAAGCCGCCGCTGCGGTAGTCACCCGATTCAAAGAAGCTTCCATCAAGATGGGCGACAAAACCGCCACCCAACGGCGCATTGACCGATGCGCCAATGTTGCGCTCATCCGCAGCCGAAGCATAGCCCGCGACGGCATCAACATGGGGGCCACCGTCCGGGATCTCTCGTGGAATGCGCAAATCACGCATGTTGACGACGCCGCCAATTGCACCCGAACCGTAAAGCAAGGCCGCAGGGCCGCGCAGGATTTCAATCCGGTCCGCCAGCAGTGGATTGATCGCCACGGCATGATCGACCGAGGTATTGGACACGTCAAAGCTGCCAATCCCGTCAGTCAGCACGCGGACGCGCTCATTGTCCAGACCGCGCAAGATCGGACGTGACGCGTTCGGACCGAAAAAGCTTGATGATACGCCCGGTTGGCGCGCCAGCGTTTCGCCAATTGTCGAACGCTGTTGCAATTGCAACGCATCGCCCTGCAGCACCGTGACCGCCGTAGCAACCATTTCACGATCCCGCGCATAAGGGGCCGTCACAATGATCTCGGTCGAAGGCTGGCTATTCACACGGCCCTGATCGCCGTCGTCGGCAGCGCCATCGTCTGCAAACGCAGGTATGGCAAAAGCAAGCATGGCAAGCGCAGAGCCGCTGGCAAGCAAGCGGGAAACTCTCATTGCATTTTGTCCTTTTAGCGATCCGAACGGCTGTGCTGAAACCACAGCTTCGTTTTGTCTGCCTTACGCTATAGGCTAAATGCCCTTGATGATACACGATATCATAACGTCATTTTGGTGCATTTGGTGCGCTTGCGCCCAAAAAGTGACACCATTCGCCCTCAACCGCCGCGAAAAAACCGCTCTAGCGCACGGGAACGCTATAGACCTCGCTTCCGGCAAAGCGGAGCGTGCGCAAGATCTTGCCGTGCCGGAATATCACCTGGTTCACTTGGCCGGGATAGACATCGCGCAAGACGGTGGATTGAACTTCCAGCATTTTTGGCGAACCTTTGACATTGCCCACACATTCCACACGCACTTGCGCCGCATCAATGTCCACCGCCGTCACACTCAGCGCCACGGCCTTCCCCTTTGCCGAAACGGTGAACCGCCGCAGCAAATAGGCCTTAAGTGCCGCAATCGCCTCAGCATCATCAAGGCTGGTTTGCGCATCAGGCGCAATGCGGGCTAGCGCCGGCTCCAGATCGTGTGCCTCAAAGCGGTGCGACACGGTCAACTTTCCACCTGCTGCCAATGTCACCACGCTCATCGCATCATGCCCGCGATGCGCGCCAACAGGCACTGCAAGTGCGGCAAGGCTAATTGCCAGGGCCGCGACCCGGGACCTTCCCACAATCACCGGTCGGCTGGCGCGTCATAAGTGCGCAGGCCACCCGGCAACACTTTCATGTCGGAATCCTTCATCCGGTTTTTGGCATCTTCGGGCTTGTCGATTCCCAGCGTGACCGGTTCGATCAGTCCTGCATAGACATTGTTGGAACGATCAGCGTCGGCGGTTTCCCACATCGGATCAACCTCGGCTTTCACAAGTGTTTTGGCTGAAACAAACTGCCAGGTCACCGCCTTGGCGTTGGTCCGCCAGATCTCTGCAGGAATGCGCGCGGTTTCGCTTGATCCATCGGCAAAGTCCATCTTCAGGATCACCGGCATGACCAGACCGCCACGGTTGCTGAAACTGAAGCGATAGAAATTGTCCTTCACCGCGAGCGCCGTCCGCTCTTCCGCCGTCAGATCTTTCAGCGCTTCAACCGCCTTGCGCCGTTCGGCAGCGGTCGCGTCCAGCGGATCGATCCTGTCGTAGAAATCGCGGGTGGCCGGATCGCGTTCGGTAACGGTCTTGGCCGTATTGCGCATGACCGTCAGTGATTTGGGTTCAGCATCACGGCGGCGTTTGCGCTCAACTGCCTCCGCATCGGCATCGCCACCATCAAGCCGCGCCCGCACCACTTTATCCAGCGCGATATCGACATGATCGGTCGAATAGAACCAGCCACGCCAGAACCAATCAAGATCAACCCCGCTGCTCTCCTCCATCGTCCGGAAGAAATCATAAGGCGTCGGATGCTTGAACCGCCAGCGCACGGCATATTCGCGGAAAGCGCGGTCAAACAATTCGCGGCCCAGCACGGTTTCGCGCAAAATCGTCAGCGCGGTTGCGGGCTTCCCATAACCATTGGCGCCAAACTGCAGGATCGAATCCGATTGCGTCATCAACGGCATCTGGTTTTGTGAAAGCATGTATTCGGCAATATCTTTCGGTTCGCCCCGCCGCGCCGGAAAATCCTTGTCCCACAATTTCTCGGCCTGGAATTGCAGGAAAGTGTTCAGCCCTTCATCCATCCACGTCCACTGGCGCTCATCGGAATTGACGATCATCGGGAACCAGTTGTGGCCGATTTCGTGGATGACCACACCGATCAGACCGTACTTTGCCCGCTCGGTATAAGTCAGGTTTCCGGTCTTCTTGTCCTTCACCGGTCGCGGACCATTGAAGGTGATCATGGGATATTCCATCCCACCTACCGGTCCATTGACCGACTGGGCCACAGGATAGGGATAAGGGAAGGCAAACTTGCCATAGACATCAAGCGTATGCGCAATCGATTTGGTGGAATAAGCATCCCACAACGGACGCGCTTCCTTGGGGAAGAAGCTCATCGCCATCACGAGCGGCTGTTCGGCAAAGTCCTGCTTCACGCCCAAGGCATCCCACGCGAACTTGCGCGATGAAGCCCAGCCAAAATCGCGCACGTTTTCAGCGACAAAGACCCACGTCTTTTCTCCAGCTGCCTTGCCACGCTCTGCGGCTGCAGCCTCTTCCGGGGTCACCACATAGACCGGGCTTTGCGCACTGCGCGCCTGTTCAAGCCGGTTTCGCTGCGCTGCGCTCAAAACCGTCTCGGGGTTTTGCAGCACACCCGAAGCTGCCACAACGTGGTCGGCCGGAACAGTCAAAGCGACCTTGTAATCACCAAATTCCAGCGTGAATTCACCTGATCCCAGAAACGCCTTGTTGTGCCAGCCTTCATAGTCAGAATAGACGGCAAGGCGCGGAAACCATTGCGCACCTTCGAAAATGCAATTTCCATCCTCGCCGGGCTGAGTGAAACATTCATAACCCGAACGCCCGCCGACGACATTGGCTTCAGCCATCGGGAAAGACCATTCGATAAAGACGCTTGTTTCGCCCCCATTGCCCGCTACGGCCTGCTCCAGATCAATGCGCAACAGGCTGTCTACCACCGTGAACGGCAAAGCCTTGCCCGATGCATCGCGTACGGCGCTGATCGTAAAGCCGCCTTCCCATTCCTGCATGCGCTTGGCCCGGCGGACTTCATCCAGGCTGATCTTGTCACCGCCGACGGTGGCGGTCATTTCGGCGATGGAATTGCGCTTGTAATCGTTCTGATCCAGCAGCAGCCACAGATAGGGCAAGGCGTCGGGCGAATTGTTGCGGTAACGGATTGTCTGGCTGCCAGTGACGAGGCGCTTGGCCTCATCCAGCCGCGCCTTCACATCATAATCAACCTTTTGCTGCCAATACCGATAACCGGGCGCTCCCGAAGCATTGCGGTAATCGGTCGAGGTTGGCCAATCTTCGCCTTCTAATTGACGGAATTTGTCGGTGTAGCTGCCTTTGGTTTGCGCGACCGGGTTCGCAAAGACCGGATGAGCCAAAACCGGCAAAACCAATGCGACCACAGAAGCGGAAAAAGAAAGCAAACGACGCAAAGCAACCCCCTGTTCCAAGCCATCACCAAGCCGATGATGGCCGCAGCGGGCTGCAAGCTGTTACATTATATCATGCGCGTCAACGCCTTTCACCAGCATCATTTGCAACTGGTTTTGCCCGCCAAATGGTGGACAAGGGCGGACAGATCGTCGACGCCAACGTCATAATGGTTCTTCATCAAAGTGATGTCAAAACAAACAATATCGTGATCAAGGAGTGGATCATATAAGAAGTTACTCGGACATTAGGGACGTGTTAAAGACCACATAGTGTTTAAGGATTGCGACGTTGGGATAGGCGGCAAACCTTAACTTTAGAAAAGATCACATTGTAATTTGACCAAAAAATTGGCGACAGATCGGATCATTAACACATCCAAAAAGCGCTGCCTTTTTGAACATCCTGACCGGAATTTAGCTGCACCTTACAACTTTAGATGATAATGGCCCCCGGATGATCCTGAACGTTGCGCCCTTCCAATGAAGAACCTTCTGGCGCGGGGCGCGGTCTGGATTGCTGCCACGCGAACCGTGATCAATCTGATCGGCTTTTGCTCTACCCTGCTGCTGGCACGGCTCCTTCTTCCCGAAGATTTCGGGTTGGTGGCGATCGCGAACACGGTCATCCTGATCCTTACTTCGGTAACTGAAATATCCCTGACATCGGTATTGGTGCAGCATAAAGATCCGTCGGATGATCATTATGACACCGCCTTTACACTTGGCGCCATACGCGCGCTGATCCTCGCAGCAGTTGCAGCGCTGCTCGCGTGGCCTATCGCGTCAGCTTACGGGGACGACCGGCTGGTTGCACTGATCCTGGCTTTTGCTGCGGCATCCGCGCTGGGTGGATTCAACAATCCCAAACTCGCCCAATTCACCCGCGCATTGATATTCCATCAGGAATTCATTCTCGGGCTTTCGGCCAAGTTGCTCGGCTTCATCGGGGCAGCAATCATTGCAATCGTGTGGCACAGTTACTGGGCGTTGCTGGTCGGCTCACTTGTTTCGCAACTTTCCAACCTGATCGTCAGTTACGCTTTGGTGCGCTACAAGCCCCGCCTGTCCTTGGGCAAGGCACGGGAGATCCTGTCATTTTCGGTGTGGTTGACCCTGTCACAAGTGGTCACGACGCTAAATTACCGGTTCGACACTTTGTTTTTGGGTATGTTTGTCGGGAAAACACCTCTGGGGCATTACAGCTTCGGCGATAACCTGGCGAACATGGTCACGCGTGAGGCGACATCCCCTGTTGCCAACACACTGTTTCCGGCATTTGCGCGACTGACCGATAACATTGACCGGATGCGCTCTGCTTACTTCAAGTCGCAAGGCGTGCTGTTTGCCATCGCATTTCCCATCGGAGCGGGTTTTGCAATGGTTGCCGAACCTCTCATCCTGCTTACCGTTGGCGAAAAATGGCGTGGTGCAATATTCGTCGTACAAATAATTGCAGCCACGACAGGCTGGTCCGCCATCAGCGCCACGTACATGCCGCTGGCGATGGCTATGGGCCAAACGCGGGCCGTGTTTAATCGCGACCTTATAAGCTTTGCAACGCGCATTCCGATCCTCGTTCTTGGCCTTTGGGCAGGCGGGCTTGTCGGCTTCGTCTATGCGCGGGTCATAGCAGCCACCATCGGTGTCGTTCTGAACATGTTGCTGATCCGGTCCCTGATCGGCGTAAACGTGCGACGCCAATTCAGTGCCAACATCAGGCCGATTATCGCGGCCGGGGCGATGGTGCTGATTTTGCTGGTTGTCCGTCAGCAGATGGCTGTGTTCCAAACAACCACGACCATGCAATTGTTGGGGTTGGCACTTCAGGTCGCGCTTGGCGGAGCGGTCTATGTTCTGGCAACTTGGGCCGCGTGGACCGTGTGGGGCCGTCCTGACGGAGTGGAAAGCGAAATCGCTGCTGTCATTGCCCGCATCACAAAGAGAGCCGGCGCTTCCACGTAGGCGACGGCCACAAGCGAGTAATCGCGGTT
>JADYXV010000317.1 GCA_020853995.1 Novosphingobium sp. | reverse complement strand
TCGCCGCAAGCATCGATCGCCAGTCCAGCTTCCCGCGATCCCGGATCAAGTCCGGGATGACGAAGGATAGAAACAATGACCAAGCCGCGCGTACTCATTTCCGACAAGATGGACCCCAACGCCGCGCGCATTTTCACCGAAATGGGCTGCGACGTTGATGTGATCACCGGCGAAACCCCCGAACAGCTGATCGCGCGCATTGGGCAATACGATGGCCTCGCCATCCGTTCGTCCACCAAGGTGACCAAGGAAATCCTTGCTGCCGCCACCAACCTCAAGGTCATTGGCCGTGCCGGGATCGGCGTCGATAACGTCGATATTCCAGCCGCTTCGGCACAGGGCGTGGTCGTGATGAACACCCCGTTCGGCAATTCGATCACCACCGCAGAGCACGCCATCGCGCTGATGTTCGCCCTTGCCCGCCAGATTCCCGAAGCCAACGCACAGACGCAGGCGGGCACATGGCCAAAGAACGGCTTCATGGGCATTGAAGTCACCGGCAAGACGCTCGGCCTGATCGGCGCGGGCAACCTCGGCTCCATCGTCGCCAGCCGCGCATTGGGCCTGCGCATGAAGGTCGTTGCGTTCGATCCGTTCCTGACGCCTGAGCGCGCCATCGAAATGGGCGTCGAAAAGGCCGATCTCGATACGCTGCTGACCAAAGCCGATTTCATCACGCTGCACACGCCACTGACCGATCAGACACGCAACATCCTCTCGGCTGAAAACCTCGCCAAGACCAAGAAGGGCGTCCGCATCATCAACTGCGCGCGTGGCGGTCTGATCGATGAAGTGGCGCTCAAGGCTGCGCTTGATTCGGGCCAAGTTGCAGGGGCCGCGCTTGACGTGTTCGAAGTGGAACCCGCCAAGGAATCACCGCTGTTCGGCACGCCGAACTTCATCTGCACCCCGCATCTGGGCGCGTCCACCAACGAAGCGCAAGTCAACGTGGCGCTGCAAGTGGCTGAACAGATGGCCGATTTCCTCGTTACCGGCGGCGTCACCAACGCGCTCAACATGCCGTCGCTGTCGGCTGAAGAAGCGCCGAAGCTGAAGCCTTACATGGCGCTGGCCGAAAAGCTCGGCAGCCTTGTCGGCCAGTTGGCGCATGACAACCTGACCAAGATTTCGATCGAAGTCGAAGGTGCCGCAGCCCAGCTGAACCAGAAGCCGATCACCGCCGCCGTTCTGGCCGGCCTGATGAAGCAGTATTCGCAGACCGTGAACATGGTCAACGCGCCATTCCTCGCCAAGGAACGCGGGCTGGATGTGCGCGAAGTGCGCCATGATCGCGAAGGCGAATACCGCACGCTGGTGCGCGTCACCGTCAGCACCAGTCAGGGCGAACGCTCGGTTGCGGGCACGCTGTTCGGCAACGGCCAGCCGCGTCTGGTGGAAATCTTCGGCATCGGCATCGAAGCCGATCTTGATGGCGATATGCTCTATATCGTCAATTCCGACGCGCCAGGCTTCATCGGACGCATCGGCACGCTGCTGGGTGAAAACAGCATCAACATCGGCACCTTCCACCTGGGCCGCCGCGATGCCGGTGGCGAGGCCGTTCTGCTGCTCTCGCTCGATAGCCCCGTAACCGCAGACGTGCTGAAGCAGGCTTGCGAAATCCAGGGCGTCCGCGTGGTCAAGGCGCTGAAGTTCGCCTGATTTTGATACGTTGAAGTTCCCACCCCCAAACCCCTCCCGCGAGCGGGAGGGGAGCGAGACTTAGGCTTGCGCAGCAAGTCTTAGTCGCAGCGGGGTGGGCACTCCTACCCAACAAACGCACCCCTTCATCGACACACCACAAATTCCCCGCTAAGGGCGCGCGTCATGGATACCAGCGACCCCGATCTGCTGCCGGAAGGCCTCGAAGACCGTTTGCCGCGCGATGCGGCCACTGCCACGCGTGTGATGCGCGCCATTCATGGCACGATGCACGGCCACGGCTATGATCGCGTCATGCCACCCTCGATTGAATTCGAGCGCAGCTTTGCCGCGCGCATGGCAGGCATCCAGAGCCGCCGCATGTTCCGCTTCGTCGATCCACTCTCGCTGCGGATGATGGCTCTGCGCAGCGATTATACGCCGCAGATCGGCCGCCTTGCCGAAACCCGCCTTGCCGAAGCGCCGCGCCCCTTGCGCCTGTGCTATGCAGGCCAAGTCGTCACGATCAAGCCCGACGGGTTGAACCCCGCGCGCGAAAAGCTGCAATGCGGGGCCGAGTTGGTGGGCGCAGACAACGTCGCCGCCGCTGCCGAAATGGTCGCCCTCGCCATCGAAGCCCTGCAGGCCGCAGGCGCAAGCGGCGTCAGTGTCGATTTCACCCTGCCCGATCTGGTCGATACCTTGGCCGAAAAGGCCCTGCCACTCGATCCTTCGCAAATCGAAGCCGTCCGCCGCGAACTCGATACCAAGGATGCCGGGGGCTTACGCGATGTGGGCGGCGAGGCTTACGTGCCGCTGCTCTATGCCACCGGCGAATTCGACAGCGCCATCGAAAAGCTCGCCGCGATCGATGCCAAAAATGCAAATGGTGGCGGCGCGCTCGCCAGCCGCATCACGGCCTTGCGCGAAATCGCCGCCAGCCTGAACGGCATGGCCCGCCTGACACTCGACCCCAGCGAGCGCCACGGCTTTGAATACCAGACATGGTTCGGCTTCACCCTTTATGCCCAAGGCGTGCGCGGCCCCGTCGGGCGCGGCGGTACTTACCGCATCGCCGGATCTGGAGCAGGCGAACCCGCAACCGGCTTCTCGCTTTACCCGGACGCCCTGATCGACCTTCTCGCCGCCAACGAACCCGCCGAAGACCGCGTGTTCCTGCCTTTGGGCCATGATCGCAATGAAGCGGCCCGCCTGCGCTCGATCGGATGGCGCACGGTTGCCGCCTTGTCAGACACAGACAGCGCCACCATACTGGGCTGCACGCATGTCCTTGGCGCAAACGGACCCGAGAAAGCTTAACCGGTCAGGCGGCGCGCAACAGCTTCGGCAGGTCGCCGCTCATCCCGCGCGCCTCATCCATGAACCAGCGTTTCAGCGGGCCCATGCGTTGCACGCCCGCCATGCCCAAGCGGCGGATGGCCGAGGGGACGCGGCCCGGAACGCCGAACAGGCGCGTCAACACATCGGTTGCCGTCGCCACCATGAAAGTATCAGCAGCGCGCCAGCGTTCATAACGCGCCAGCAATTGTGCATCGCCCACATCCAGCCCCAGCCGCGCGCCGTCTGCCAGCACCTCGACCAGCGCTGCCACATCGCGCAGACCAAGGTTCAGTCCCTGCCCTGCAATCGGGTGCATGCCATGCGCGGCATCGCCCACCAGCGCCAGCCGTTCCTCCACGACCCGCACGGTGTGGTGGAAGTTCAGCGGATAGGATGTGCGGGGGCTTGCCAGTTCGGTCTTGCCGAAAATGCCGTGCATCCGTGTCGCCACTTCGCCAAGGAACATTGCATCGGGCATGGCCAGCACAGCGGCGGCATCCTTTTCCGCCACCGTCCACACCAGCGCAGACCGGTGCACCCCGTCCGCACCATCCAGCACCGGCAGCAGCGCAAACGGCCCCGCCGGATAGAACACTTCCCACGCCACATTGCCGTGCGGCTTTTCATGCGTCAGGCCCGCAATGATCGCGCGGTGGCCATAATCCCAACGCGCGGGCGTGAACCCTGCTTCATCGCGCGTCGGTGATTTTCGGCCCTCGGCCCCCACCAGCAAGTGCCCCTTCAACACGCGGCCATCGGCCAGCGTCACGCTTACGCCATGTTCGCCACGCTCCCGCGTAATCACATGCGCGTTGGGGTGAAAGGTGATAGCCTCTTCACGCGCCGCAGCATCGTACATCGCAACGCGCAAATCACGGTTGGCATACATCCGCCCCAGCGACCCGTCACTTTCGCCGGGCTGGAAATCGATTCGCCCCGGCTTCATCCCGTCAGTCACTGCAATAGACGCAATCGGGCAGCCCAGCGGGGCCAGTGCTTCGGCCATGCCAAGGTGCTGGTACAGGTTCCAGCTCGCCGTCGAAATTGCCGATGCGCGGCCATCGAACCCTTCGGCAGTCTGCACCGCAGGGTCCGAATTATCCACCACATGCGAAGTGATCCCGGCTTTCGCCAGACCAATCGCCAAAGTCATGCCGACAAGGCCACCGCCAAGGATTACGACATCGGCATGCGCTTCATTCATCTTGTAGCTCCACACGTATTGCCCGAACCACCATCCAGATCAAGACAGCGTCCGTCAAACGAACCTTCGGGCACTTTCAACCCCACCAATGCGGCAAGGCTGGGCGCGATGTCCACCACTTCCACCGCGCTTGGCTGTTCAAACCCGGTCATTCCCTTGCGCCAGAACAGCATCGGTACGCGGCGGTCATAATCCCACGGGCTGCCATGCGTTGCCACATAGCCTGCACGCGGTGCAGGAATCGGCACCACGCCGCGCTTCAAAAACACCAAAAAATCGCCAGAATGCAGCGGATTGTACGAAGCAGCAGCACGCTCTGCCATCGTCCACACTTCGGGCGAACGCCTTGGCGCGGGCGTCGCTGCAATCTCGGCAGCAGTCAGCACCACTTCAACCTGGTCGTTCGCCTCAAGGATCGCCTTGGCATCGTCAACGATCTTGCCCTTAAGGCCGGGAGCAATGTCGGTGCGCACCCAATAATCGCCCGATGGCCCGTCCGACAGGATCAGCCCCTTGGCATCCACCCCGTAACGCTTGCCCAACGTGGCCGATAGCGCCTCGGGCGATACAGCCATGCTCACCCGCGCCGATGCTTCCAGCGCCTGTTCGTGCAACCGTTCAGGCAAGTCAAACCCGCCGTGATCCGCCGTCAGAACCACTGCATAATCGATGCCGCGCTTATCAAGGCTGGCAAAGAAATCGCCCAGTGCCATATCAAGCTGCGTCAGCTGGATGCACATTTCCGTGCCTTCAGTACCGGTGGCATGGCCAACATAGTCCGTCGCAGAAAGGCTGACCGAAAGCACATCGGGCACGGCATCCTTGCCCAGCTTTTCCTCATCCACCAGCTTCACTGCCAGATCCAGTGTGGCGCGGTCCAGCCGCGGCGAAACGCGGAAGGCATCTGCCTCTCCTGCCTTAAGCGCAAAACGGCCCGTGCCAATCGTCGTCTCTCCAGCCTTGATCGCCCGGTCATTGCGCCCACACATGGCCGGCAGCGCAAAAGCAGGCGCACCCTTGGCCAGAACACTGCCAACAGCGGCGTTCTGCGCCACGGCCGCCGCCCCCAAAGCGCGGCCTTCCAGCGTGGCAAAGCCTTTGCCTTTCCACCAGTAAACCTGATCGATATCGTGCCCGCCCATCATCAGCGCGCCGCGATCCTTGCCTGAAACCGCAATGTTGCGCGACGCCGGATTGGCGCGTTTCAGCCATTCGCCCAGCGTCGGCACCAAAAGGTTTTTGACTGATGCCACATAATCGCGCGATCCTACCGTGCGCTTGGACACGTCCTCTGCACAATAGACCACTTTAGGCCCGACGGTAACAGACTGGTCGATCCACGAATTGGCAATAACGCCGGTATGCGCCGGGCGGTTGCCGGTCAGGATGGTGGAATGGCCGGGGCAGGTTTCGGTTGCTGCGTGGCTTTGATAGCCTGCGGGAAACACCGCACCGCTGGTCAGCCGTGCAAACCCGCCGGTAAAGCGCTGACGATACTGCGCAAAGATATCGGACGAAAGCTGGTCGATCGCAATGGCCACCAACAGTTTGGGGGCATTTGCGGGCACACTTTGCGAAACCGCAGGCCCTGCTTCCTGCGCCATGGCGGGAACAAACGGCAATGTCATGGTGGCAAGCAGAACGGCAGCTTTGCGGGCAAAGGTCATCACGCGGAACATACTCCATTGGGCACGCAGACTGGACTTGGGCCAAGGCCAATCGTAGGACGCCCCAAGAACGCTACGCTTGGCCCCGGTGGCGTTCCGGTTCAAGGGGCTTTTGTGGAACATCATGGCCAGAACGCCGACACTACGCACTATAGCGATGTTTGTGACGGCCTTGTGGCTTTCGCTCAGCCTATCGGTAATTCCCGCCCGGGCCGCGCCCAATCACATGCGCGCATCGCTTCTGGCAGAAGGCCCGGTTGCTCCGGGTGAAACCGTAACGCTGGCGCTGTTGATGCAACCCGAAGCGGGCTGGCACGGCTATTGGTCCAACCCCGGCGATGCGGGCTATGGCCTCACGCTTGACTGGACCCTGCCCGCAGGTACCACCGCGGGCCCCATGCAGTTTCCCGTGCCGCAAACCCTGCTGATCCAGGGCTTGATGAACCACATTTATGAACACGATTATGCCGTGCTCGTCCCCCTCAAAGTCCCCGCCGATGCAAGCCCCGGCACGCTGCTGCCGATCAAGGTCAAGGCGCAATGGCTGGTCTGCACCAACGAGATCTGCGTGCCCGAACGCGCCGAACTGTCCGGCACGATAACCCTCGGCACTGGCACAAAAGATGCGCGGTTCGAAAACTGGCGCGCTGCTTTGCCCGCCCCTCTGGACCGCGCCGGAACATTCGCGCTCGGCCCCAAATCCGTGCGCGTCGCCCTGCCCTTCCCCGCCAGCGCGCCGCTCGATGCCCCGCACCTGTTCCTTTCAACCGAACGTCTGGCAGATTACGCCGCCCCGCAACGCTTCTTCCGAAACGGCAATGTGCTAGTCATCGAAGTGCCCTTGGACCAAGGTTCCGCGAACCCGTCCAAGGTTGAAGGCGTCCTGTCCATGGGCAAGGACGCAGGCGGCATAGCCTTCTCCGCCACCCCCGGCACCGTTCCCACCGGCGGCGATGAAGTGGGCGGCACGGCCTTCTCCGCCTATGCCCTCGCCCTTGCGCTGATCGGCGCGTTCCTCGGCGGGCTGGTGCTCAACATCATGCCCTGCGTATTCCCCATCCTCAGCCTCAAAGCTTTGGCTCTTGCGCGCGGCAATTCGCACAACGCCAAGGCAGAAGGCCTTGCCTATACCGGCGGCGTGATCCTCGCCTGCCTTGCGCTGGGCGGCGTCATGCTAGCCCTGCGCGCTGGCGGAGAGCAAGTGGGCTGGGCGTTCCAGTTGCAGGAGCCCGGCGTTGTCGCAGTGCTCCTGCTGCTTGCCGTCGCCATCACGGCCAACTTTGCAGGCCTGTTCGAACTGCCCGGCCTGTCGATTGAACGCGGCGCGGGATCATCGGGCGCATTTGCCACCGGCCTGCTTGCCGCCTTCGTTGCCACTCCCTGCACCGGCCCGTTCATGGCCGCCGCCATGGGCGCGGCGCTGGTCCTGCCGTGGTGGGCTGCGCTTGGCGTCTTTGCCGCGCTCGGCCTCGGCCTTGCTTTGCCGTTCCTGCTTTTGGGATATATCCCGAAACTGCGCGGCCTGTTGCCGAAACCCGGTGCATGGATGGACCGCTTCCGCCGCATCATGGCCGTGCCGATGGCGCTCACCGCCATCGCGCTCGGCTGGCTGGCATGGCGCTTGGGTGGTGAAACCTTCGCCGCCGCCGCCATTGCGCTGTCCGCTACCTTCACCGTAGTGCTGGCCTTTGCCGGAAAGGGCCAGCGCCAAGGCCGCGCCGTCGCCCGCTGGGTCATGCCTGCCACCCTCGCGCTTGCCGCCTTGGCCTTCGCCGCAGCGCCCCGCCTCGCGACTGCCAGCGCGGGCGAAACCGGTGGCATCCTCGCCGCCAAGCCGTTCACCGAGACCGCGCTGACACAGGCCCGCCAAAGCGGAAAACCCGTCTTCGCCTATTTCACCGCCGACTGGTGCCTCTCGTGCAAAGTCAACGAAGGCACCTCGATCGAACGCGAAACCACCCGCGAAGCCTTTGAAACAGCCGGCGTCGTGGTGCTGGTGGGCGATTGGACGCGCCGCGACCCCGCCATCACCAAATTCCTGACCACCCAGGGCGCAGCAGGCGTTCCGCTCTATCTATGGTATCCCGCAGGCGGCGAGGCGCGCCAATTGCCGCAAGTTTTAACGCCGGATATGTTGGCGGGGTTGCCAAAGCAGTAAGTGTTTCGCGCAGAGGCGCAGAGGAAAAAGAGACCGCAAAGGGTAAGCGGATCGGCGTAGCCGACTTTAATCCTGCGCCAGTTTAACCGACACCCAATTTTGAGGAATAACGCCTCCGGTGTAAAAGACTCAGCGGTCTCTTTTTCCTCTGCGCCTCTGCGCGAAACCCCTTAAACCCCTTACAACGTTTTGGACTTGTAACGGTTTTGTGCCGGTCACCGATCTCATTAAGCCACCTTGGCTTCAAAGGCGAGCGGGCTGATGCCGCCCAGATATGAATGTCGGCGGCGGGTGTTGTAGAACCTGTTGATGTACTGGAAGATGGCGGCCTCTGCCTGACGCCGGGTTGGCCAACTCTGCCGGCAGATGAGTTCCGCCTTCAGGGATTTGAAGAACGTCTCGACGGAGGCATTATCGTAACAATTTCCCTTGCCGTTCATCGATGGACGCAGGCCATAGGCCTGCAGCTTTTTCTGATA
>JADYXV010000316.1 GCA_020853995.1 Novosphingobium sp. | reverse complement strand
GGCGTCAAAAATTGCGGGCCGCAAAGCGGGCGACGTCACGCTGATCGCCATATCCAAGACCAAGCCTGCCGATGCCATCCTTGATCTCATCGATCAGGGCCAGCGCGTGTTTGGCGAAAACCGTGTGCAGGAATCGCAGGAAAAATGGCCCGCCATCCGCGCCGCCCACCCCGATGTGTCCCTGCACCTTGTCGGCCAGCTTCAGTCCAACAAGGCCGAGGAAGCTGTCGCCCTGTTCGATTGCATCCACTCGCTTGATCGGCCCAGCCTCGTCACAGCGCTGGCCAAGGCGCAAGACAAGCTGGGCAAGCGCGTGCCATGCTTTATTCAGGTGAACATTGGTGCCGAAGAGCAAAAAGGCGGATGCGCGGTTGCCGATCTGCCTGCGCTTTTGGCACAGGCGCGCGATGCCGGGATCGATGTCATCGGCCTGATGTGCGTGCCGCCTGCCGGTATCGAACCTGCACCGTTCTTTGCGCTGCTCGATAAGCTGGCAGATGACAACGGCCTGACCCAGCTATCCATGGGCATGAGCGACGATCTGGAAATCGCCGTGCAACTTGGCGCGACATATGTGCGCGTCGGCTCGGCCTTGTTCGGATCGCGCTAGGGCCGGCTGAAACAGGCGGGAGCATTACGCCCCCGCCCGCCCAGTTTCGGTTCAGAAGTTCGCGTTGATTTCAACACCCAGCACACGGCCGCGTGCAAGCGGCGAAAATGTGCCGACGGCAGGATTTTCGGCAAACGGCTGGTTGACCCCTGTCGAAAGCGGACCGCCAAATACAGGGATCTGCGCTGCTCCGCTGCCGATCTGCGTATCGCCACCATGCTGCACCTGATCCAGCAGGTTTCGGCCATAGAGCGTAAAGGTGACCCCGCCGGTCTTGTAACTGACTGACGCATCAAGGTTATCGGCTGAGGCGATCCATCCGAAATTGTTATCAGTATAGGCAAATCGGTCACGGAACTGCCAGTTGGCACGGGCCATGATGCTGGAATCCTTGCCGGTGGCAAAATCAAGCACGGCGCCTGCACCATACGTCCACTTTGGCAGGCGCGGCAGGGCCAGCCTGCGGTCGGCATCATTGACCACGCCATCGCTGGAAAGATCGAACAGAACCTTGCGATAGCGCCCGTTGATGTAACCGAAGTTAGCCGTCAGCAACAAGTTCTTGGTCACCGCAAAGCGGCCTTCGCCCTCCAAACCGTCAATCCGGGCATCAGCCGTGTTGAAGATCGATTGCGCCACGCCCGCTGCCGAACCTTCGTTCACTTCGCGCTGCATGTTGCCCACATCCGTGCGGAAGGCGGCAAGGTTGACCGTCAGTTTGCGATCAGGGCTGCGATACTTCACGCCCAGTTCGAAGCTGTCGACCTGTTCTTCGTCAAAGGCGAACTGCGGGTTCGGACCGCCCACCCCTGCGAGCAATTCGAACGCGCGGGCATTGGTGATGCGGAAGTTGTAACCGCCCGAACGGAAGCCACGCGACCAGTTGCCATAGACCTGGGCATCATCGTTGAAACGATACTGGAAGCCGACCTTCGGGCTCCAGTTTTCCCAAGCGCGATTGTCGGTAAAGCCATTGTTTTCAGTAGGGATGATCGGATTTGCGCCTGAAGTCGGGCAAGTCGTTGCCACTACAGAACAGTTGGTGCGCGGACGGATGTAAGTGACCGCTGCATCCTTGGTCTCACGCGACCAGCGCAGGCCTGCGGTCAGCGTCAACTTGTCGGTAACGTCGTAATCACCCGCTGCGAACAGGCCGAGCACTTCGTGATCCTGACGTCCGCCGCCAATCTGGGTCAGCGGACTGATGAAGGTCGGGAAGCGGCGGATTTCGTCATAACCAAGATCCTGCTGGAACCAGAACCCGCCAGTGGTCAGGTCCAGATTGCCAAGGCGCACGTTGTAACGCAACTCGTTCGAATATTGCCGCTGGTTGAACTGCGTTTCCGAATGGAAGCGGAATACAGGCAAGGCGTCGATGTCGCCACTCGTGGCTGATTTGAAGTCGCGGAAGCCGAATATATTGGTCAACTGGCCATCGCCGATGTCGATTTCGGTCTTGTGCGTGGCGAACCAGGATTCGTTGCGATAAAAGCCGCGATTGTCGACCGAGAAATCGAAAGTATCCCGCTTGAAACGCGCGCGGTTCTGGCTGGCAGGGCCATCGCCGTCACTGGCAAAGTATTCCACCTTGGCCACCATGCGGATGGCATCGGTTGGCAGGAACTCAAGCGCGCCGCGTACGATCTCTGTCTGGGCCTTGCCAAAATTGGTGCCGTCGAACAGGTTCCGGAAATAGCCCTGATCGTTGTTGACATAAGCGCCCAGCTTGAAGTTGAGCTTGCCTTCGATCAGCGGGCCTGAAACCACGGCCTGAGCGGCAAAATTGCCTGATCCACGCCCGGAATCAACAGGGCCTTCGTAGAATACGCGGAAGTTGCCCCGGAAGTCGGACGTCGGATCGCCGGTATTGATCAGCACTGCGCCGCCAGTGGTGTTGCGGCCATAAAGGATACCCTGCGGCCCGCGCGCCACTTCGATGGAACCAAGGTCGAACACGTCGAACACAAGGCCCGCGTTCACGCCAATATAGACGCCATCGACGAACACACCCACCGTCGGGTCAATCGAGGGGATCGAACTGTTCACGCCAAGCCCGCGGATCGAGAAGTTGGCTGTCCCGCGTGAAGTGCCGACCTGATCAAGCGATACGTTCGGCGCGCTGAACGTCAGCGTCTGCAAATCGCGCACCTGCAATGCCTGCAACGTGTCGGCATTGAACGCTGTAATGGCCATAGGTACAGCCTGGACGTTCTCTACGTCCTTTTTCTTGGTCGCGGTCACGATGATATCAGCATTCAGCATGTCGATTGACGACATCTGCTCGTCAGCATCGCCTGCATCTTGTGCACAAGCGTTGCCCGCCCCCAGCGCCAACAAGGCAAACATGCTCAAACCACCGGCAAACCCGGCCCGCGCCACTTTCTTGAAGTTCTTCGGCATCCACAACTCCCGTTATCTTATCGGGTGTAAAATGGACGACGCGGAGCGCGGATCAACCGTTTTTTAAGCGAGCAATTAAATCTTACATTGACCTGTGGCCAATTTACACCGCTGTCAGCTATAACGGTCAAGCTCGTTGCCCGTCAGCGTGACAACGTGGAGCAGGTTGGTGGCACCCGGTGTGCCAAACGGAACGCCCGCCAACGCCACTAGCCGCGATCCTGCCGTACCGAAGCCGTGGCGCAAGGCCATGCGCTTGCCCTTGGCGATCATCTCTTCAAAGCTGCCGATGTCCTTGGTGGTGACCGCATGTGCGCCCCACAGCAAGCCCACCTTGCGCGCGGTCTTTGCAGAAGGCGTCAGCACCAGCATCGGCACGCCCGGCCGTTCGCGCGCAACGCGGCGCGCGGTTGAACCCGACCCTGTGAACACGATGATTCCCGAGATGGGCACGGTCGTCACAATGCTCGCCGCAGCTTGTGCCAAAGCGTCTGCCGTGGTCGGATCGGGCAGCGTTTCGATGAAGTGGACGCGTGCGGCATAGCCGGGATCGGCTTCCACTTGCGCAGCGATGCGGTGCATGATCGTCACTGCTTCTTCCGGCCAAGCGCCAGCCGCCGTTTCTGCCGAAAGCATCACGGCATCCGCGCCATCATAGACCGCATTGGCCACGTCCGAAACTTCCGCGCGTGTCGGCGTTGGCGCTTCGATCATCGATTCTAGCATTTGCGTGGCGACCACCACCGGCTTGCCCTGACGGCGCGCGCTTTCCACAATGCGTTTTTGCAACGGCGGCACTTCTTCAGGGTTCAGTTCAACGCCCAGATCGCCGCGTGCCACCATGATCCCGTCAGACAGTTCGATAATCTCTTCCAGCCGCGAAATGGCGGCGGGCTTTTCGATCTTGGCCATCAATGCGCCATATCCGCCCATCAGGCGGCGCGCTTCGGCCACATCTTCGGGCCGCTGCACAAACGACAGCGCAATCCAGTCCGCGCCATGTTCCACCGCAAACGACAAGTCGCGGCGGTCCTTCTCGGTCAGCGCAGGCACCGGCACGACAGCATCCGGCACGTTCACGCCCTTGCGGTCGGAAATGACCCCGCCCACTTCGGCAGAACACAGGATTTCATTCTCGTCAGCACGGATCACGCGCAACTTCAACTTGCCGTCATCGATCAGCAAGCGCTGGCCCTTTTGAAGCACACCGAACAGTTCAGGGTGCGGCAGGCAAACGCGGGTTTCATCGCCGGGTTCAGGATTGCGATCCAGCGTGAAGTGGCCCGAATGGCGGATGACCGCGCGGCCTTCCTTGAACTTGCCAACGCGCAGCTTTGGCCCTTGCAGATCGCACAGCACGGTGATGGCGCGACCCAGCTTTTCTTCCAGTGCGCGGATATTGGCGATGGTCTGGGCGTGGATGGCGTGTTCGCCATGACTCATGTTCACGCGGAACGCATCGGCACCTGCGCGCACCAGCTTTTCCAGCATTTCAGGGTCGCTACTGGCAGGGCCAACCGTGGCGAGGATCTTTACCTTGCGGCCCCTGGTCATCACGGCGCTCGGATCAGTCTTGGCCACGGCAATCATACTCCTTATGCATCAATGTCACGCGCTATGGCGTATGGCCTAAAAAAACCCAAGGACCATTACAATGGATACGAATTCAACACGTACTCAGGACGAGCCATTGGACACGCTGCCTGATGCGGTTGCCGCAGCAGCCTTCCGCCGTCTGGTGCGTCACTTGCGCCACCGCCACGATGCACAAAACATTGATTTGATGGGCCTTGCCGGCTTCTGCCGCAATTGCCTGGCCGATTGGATCAACGATGCCGGCGCTGGCCTTGATAAAGCCGTCGCGCGCGAGGTTATTCACGGCCTTCCCGCCGCCGAGTGGAAGGCACGCTTCCAGACCGAAGCCACGCCCGAACAACTTGCGCGCATGGTCGAAAGCCTGAAGAAAAACGGCGGGACGCACTGACAGCGCGCATGATCCGCGAGATTTCCACAAGCTGCGCTTTGCCGATCGGCGGCGGCGCGTCTATCAGCGCCGCCAACTGATTCACCCGTTACCCGGAGATTTCCCGATGGCCGAAACTGCCGACGACCGCCTGCGCCTGTTGATTGAGCGCATCGAACGCCTCGAAGAGGAAAAGAAGGGCATCGGCGACGACATCAAGGACGTCTACAACGAAGGCAAAGCGGTTGGCTATGATGCCAAAATCATGCGGCAGGTCGTGCGTCTGCGCAAAATGAAGCCCGATGACCGCCGCGAAATGGAAGCCGTTCTGGAACTCTACAAAACCGCTCTCGGCATCGAATAAGAATTGGAGTAGGCCTACCGGATAGAAACTACGGGAGGCCTGTAATGCTCTTGTCCACCACCAGCCTTATCGAAGGTCGTCCGGTACAGCGCTATCTTGGCGTTGTTACCGGCGAGGTGATCCTTGGCGCAAACATCGTGCGTGATCTTTTCGCATCGATTACCGACATTTTCGGCGGCCGTTCGGGCAAATACGAAGAAGTCCTTTCGCGCGGACGCGAACAGGCTTTGCGCGAATTGGAAGACAAGGCGCGCGCATTGGGTGCCAATGCCGTGATCGCCGTCGATATCGATTATGAAACCATTGGCGCGCGCGGATCCATGTTGATGGTCAGCGTCAGCGGTACGGCGGTACTGCTTTAACCCGACCCCCGCTGGAATGGCCATCGCGCATACCCGGCTTGCAAACCGAACGCGCAAACATTGCCCGCAAGCGCGTCGTCGGCTAGGGGCAACCCACATTCCCGCAAGACCAGCAAGAAGCACGGACCATGGCAGGCCATTCCAAATTTAAAAACATCATGCACCGCAAGGGTGCGCAGGACAAAAAGCGTTCGGCGCAGTTCTCCAAACTCAGCCGCGAAATCACCGTCGCGGCCAAGATGGGCATGCCCGATCCCGACATGAATCCGCGCCTGCGCGCCGCCGTCAACGCGGCCAAAGCGCAGTCGATGCCCAAGGACAACATCGCCCGCGCCATTGACAAGGCAACCAAGGGCGAAGGCGATAATTACGAAGAAGTGCGCTACGAAGGCTATGGCCCGGGCGGCGTTTCCGTGATCGTCGAAGCGTTGACCGACAACCGCAACCGTACAGCCACCAACGTGCGCACCGCGTTCTCGAAGAACGGCGGCAACCTTGGTGCCAGCGGTGCCGTCAGCCACGGCTTCGAACGGCTTGGCCTGATCGAGTACCCCGGCTCGGTGGGTGACGAGGAAAAGGTACTCGAAGCCGCGATTGAAGCGGGCGCCGACGATGTCGAATCAGACATGGGCGATGGCGATGAAAACCCCGGCAGCCACCAGATCTGGGTAGCGATCGAGACCCTCCACGAGGTTGCGCGCGAACTGGAAAAGACCTTGGGCGAAGCCGAAGGCGTGAAACTGGCATGGAAGCCGAGCATCAAAACCGAAGTTTCGGCTGATGACGCTGCAACCTTGCTCAAGCTCATCGACGTGCTGGATGACGATGACGACGTCCAGACCGTCTGGGGCAATTACGAAATCCCCGATGACGTGGTGGAGAAGCTGGGCTGACATGTTCGCCCTGGTCGCAAAAGCGCTATTGTCGGGAGTGCTGATTGTCCTGATCGCCGAGATCGGACGAAAGCTCCCGGCAGTTGGCGCTTTGGTGGCCTCTTTGCCGCTTGTGTCGGTTCTGGGCATGATCCTGCTTTGGCAGCAGCGGCCAGATGCTGAAAACATGGCGGTCCATGCCGAGGCAACCTTCTGGTATGTCCTCCCGTCCCTCCCGATGTTTCTGGCAATCCCGCAAATGCTGCGCATGGGCTTGCCATTCTGGATGGCATTGGTCGCCGGCTGCGCGCTTACGGTTGTTCTATACTTGGCCATGATGCATTTCGGCCCGCGTTTGGGCTTGCGGCTCTGATATGATCATCCTCGGCATCGACCCCGGCCTTACCGTCACCGGTTGGGGCGTGATCTCCAAATCGGGCAGCAACTTGCGCCACGTCGCCAATGGCCAGATCCGCACCAATGCCAAGACCAGCATGGCCGAGCGCCTTGTCGAACTAGATGCCGCACTTGCCGAGGTGATCGCGCTTTACGGGCCGGATGCAGGCGCGGTGGAAGAAGTGTTCATGAATGTGAACCCGCAATCCACACTCAAATTGGGCCAAGCGCGCGGCGTTGCCATGCTGTCCATCGCGCGCTCGGGCATCCCGGTTGAGGAATACTCGACCAAAGTGATCAAAAAGGCGCTGGTCGGCACCGGCGGCGCGGAAAAGCAGCAGATCCAGCACATGCTGAAAATCCTGCTGCCGGGCGTGAAGCTTGCTGGCGAAGATGCGTCAGATGCCTTGGCCGTGGCGATTACCCACGCCAACATGCTCGGCAGCCACCGCTAAGACTTCCCCCCTCCCGCCTGCGAGAACGGTCGGGAGTGGGCTTGTCCGGCCTTAAATCAAACCCGCCAAAGGACTGCTGGGATCGGCATATTTGCGCGTGCCCATCCGGCCCGACAAATACGCATCACGCCCAGCCTCGACCGCCAGCTTCATCGCGCGCGCCATGCGCAACGGGTCTTTCGCTTCGGCAATCGCGGTGTTCATCAACACCCCATCGCAGCCCAGTTCCATCGCCACGGCGGCATCAGACGCGGTGCCAACGCCAGCATCCACCAGCACCGGCACTTTGGCACCTTCCACGATCAGGCGGATGGTGACGCGGTTCTGGATACCAAGACCCGAACCGATGGGTGCGCCCAATGGCATCACAGCAACCGCACCTGCATCTTCCAACTGCTTGGCCGCAATCGGATCATCGGTACAGTAGACCATAGGCGCAAAGCCTTCTTTGGCCAGCACTTCGGTGGCGCGGATGGTTTCGATCATGTTGGGGTAAAGCGTGCGCGCTTCGCCCAGCACCTCAAGCTTCACCAGGTCCCAGCCGCCAGCCTCGCGCGCCAATCGCAATGTGCGGATCGCGTCTTCGGCGGTAAAGCATCCGGCGGTGTTGGGCAGGTACGTGATCTTTTTTGGGTCGATGAAATCGGTCAGCATCGGCGCTTTGGGATCGGATACATTCACCCGCCGCACCGCCACGGTCACGATTTCCGCGCCCGAAGCCGCAACCGCTGCGGCGTTCTGTTCAAAGTCCTTGTACTTGCCGGTGCCCACGATCAGGCGCGAGGTGAATGTCCGGCCCGCAACGGTCCATGTGTCTTTTGGCCAAGTGTCTGTGTTCGTCACGTCGCTTTGTCCTCCACCCACAAAATGCACGATTTCCAGCACATCGCCATCGGCAAGCGCCACATTGGCCAGCGTTGATCGCGGTACGATCTCGCCATTGCGTTCCACCGCCACTTTGGCAGGGTTCAATTCAAGGCTACGCACCAGATCGGCAATTGATCCGGGCACAGCGCGGCGCGGTTCGCCATTGACTGTAAGAGATAAGGTATCGCTCATGCCGCCGCTTTAGCGCGGGGACAGCGCGGTGCAAGCGTGCGCTTTTGTTCAGCGATTAATGTGTGTGCCGCATGTTGATGATGTGCGCGGTTGCCACCAGCAACACACCGCCAACCGTCAGGGCTACTTCCGCATTGCCATGGCCCACTGCCACCGCAGCAAGCATCAGGCACAATCCGGCACCACCGATCGCCAGAGGCAAAAGCCGCCCGTGACGCAGCGCGCCAATACCGATGGTGGCCGCGCCAATCACCAGCGCAAACACCAAACCCCAGCGGTGAATATCAGGATTGAGCAGAACCCCGCCGCCCACGCCGAGCATGCCCACAAGGAACAGCCCTGCTACGCAATGAATCAGGCACAGTCCTGAAAGGAGCACCCCGATCCGGTCAAGCCGGGCGCGCAAGGCAAGCATGGCATCACTCATCAGTTACTCATGTATGTTATACTGTATCATTTCGCAAGAGTGTGTGGCCGAAATTCGTACATCACCCTGTCCGAAGAGCCATGCGATCCCGTCAAACAATGCCTCTTGCGCTTTTTTGGGCACAGGAGCAGTGCCGCGCACATGGCAGATGCTCCTTCGGATATCCTGAAATCAAACGCCCAAGCCCTTGCGCGCTGGCTATTTATCGTTGCCTTCATGGTCATCACCATTGTCGCAGTGGGTGGCATTACGCGGCTGACCGAATCAGGCGTTTCGATCACCGAATGGAAACCCGTCACCGGCACGATCCCGCCGATTACCGATGCGCAGTGGCAGGCAGAATTCGAAGCCTATCAGGCTACGCCGCAGTACCAGTTGATCAACGGCCCCGCTGGCATGACGCTCAGCGCTTATAAATTCATCTTCTTCTGGGAATGGGTTCACCGCTTGCTGGCGCGCACCATCGGCCTGGTCTTTGCCGCACCGCTCGCGTGGTTCTGGATCAAAGGCCGCATCCCCAAAGGCTACAAACCGCGCCTCCTCGCATTGCTCGCGCTTGGCGCGGCGCAAGGCGCTGTCGGCTGGTGGATGGTGAAGTCCGGCATCGTCAACGATGTGAAAGTCAGCCACTTCCGCCTCGCCGCGCACTTGCTCGTCGCGCTGTTCACACTGGGCGGGTTGATCTGGACCGCGCTCGATCTGCTCGTGCTTGCAAAGGGAGAGCGCCGCGCAAAGCTCAGGCCCCTCGGCACGCTCGCCTTGGCCGCGCTGCTCCTGCAATTGTTCTATGGCGCGCTCGTTGCCGGGATGCGCGCGGGCACATCGGCGGGCGGCGGCTGGTTCAATTGGGACGCATGGCCGCTGATGCAAGGCAACCTCTACCCCGCAGGCGTCGACTGGGCGCTCGGGGCAGGTCACGCCCTCCTGTCAGACCCGTTCCTCGTCCACTTCATCCACCGCTGGTGGGCGTGGGTGGTCGTTGCCGTACTGGTCATCCTCGCCAGAGCCCTGCGCCCGATCAACCGCAAAGCCTCCGTGGTCCTCCACACAGTCTTCGGCACCCAAGTCCTCCTCGGCATCCTTACTGTATGGAGCGGCGTAACCCTATGGCTCGCCGTCCTCCACCAACTGGTCGGCGCGCTGCTGGTTGCGGCGACAGTGTGGAGCGCGCATGTAGTAGGTTCGCGGCGACCGAATTAGACGGCAACCACAGAGCTTCGTCATGCTGAACTTGTTTCAGCATCCATCGCGCCACACGAGCCAAGGCTTGCGGTGAGGAATGGACCCTGAAACAAGTTCAGCGACTGTCTTTGTGGTCAAGTGCTTTGCCATGTTTTTTGGGTCC
>JADYXV010000315.1 GCA_020853995.1 Novosphingobium sp. | reverse complement strand
TGCGTCAAAACAGCAGCTAGGTCCACATACCCACACCCGTTTATTGCAACGCCAGCCGATCCCGCAATGCTGGCAAACCAGACATTTGTCGATGTTTTCATGCACCGGATCGTGACCACCACAGGGGCGCTTGTGGGACGCGGGAGGGCAAAGCTTGTTGCTCCCCCTTGGTTCCCGGTATCCCACCCAACCTCGCAGTCATAACCTGTCGCAATGATCCCGCCAGCGGTGCCGAGCCGAACCTGCATAATGTCGCCACCGGAAAGCTGGCTGCTCTGAATAAAGATTTCCAGTTCGGTCGCTGCTGCGCCGATGCCGGTGAAATCGAAGGATGTCCCGCTTGTCGTTGCCTGCGAGGCGATATAGGTCCACTGCATCGCTGAGATTGTCGGGTTTCCCGCGACCCCATCTCCGTCCGTCACCGTGACCCCCGCGCCAGCAGTGATCGCCCGTGTCGCAACTGTCCCCGCGCCAGTGCGCGCCACGATGCCATTCGTCGCCAGCGCCGCAATGGCGGTCAGATCGGCGTCAAGCGGTTGTTTCGCGTCCAGTTGCGTCTGAATGGGAGCTGTCACGACATCCGTGAAGTTCAGCTCCGCGACCGTAGCCGTCAACCCCGTCAGGACTGGAACTTGATCAAACCGCACCGCGTCCGCAGGGTTGGTTGCAGCGGCAAGGTTGGTGATCTTGTTTGACCCCATCGCAAGGTTGCCCGTCATCGGGGCAGACCCGTCGCGGGGCAAGCTGTCGGTCAAAGCCTGGGCCACATCTTCGAAAACTGGGTTGTGTTGCGAGACCTCGATTGTCGTGCCGTCCACGGCGAAGTAGCCGGGGACCAGTGAAAATATTCCGCCCGCACGTGGCATGTTTCTTTCTCCTTGTCGTCGTTACATGGCGTGGTAATGTCCTCTTAAGATGAACAGAGAGGCCATCAGTGGAACACAGAACAAATCACCCGCTTTACGTCACTTGGTGCGCCATGCGTTCCCGCTGCAACAACCCTAACTTTGTCCATTATCACAACTACGGCGGACGCGGGATCACGATTTGCCCCGAATGGGGCTCGTTTGACCAGTTTGTCGAAGACATGGGGCCCAAGCCGTCTAAGACGCATTCCTTGGACCGGATTGACAACGACCTTGGCTACAGCCCCAGCAACTGCAAATGGTCCACGCGCACGGAGCAGCAAAGAAACCAGCGCTGGACGGCTTTCATTGAGGTTGATGGCGAGAGACATCGCTTGATCGACATAACGGAACATACCGGATGCAAGCGAGACACCATCCTTAAGCGCGTCAAAGCGGGCATGAGCATGTCCGACATTCTCTCGGGTGTTCCGCTGCCCAGAAGGGGCCGCTTTTCCGCTGGATTGGACGGAAAGCACATGACGCACTGCATTCACGGTCACGAGTTCACCTCGGAAAACACTCTTATCACCACGCGCGGAAAGCGCAGTTGCAAGGTCTGCCAAAGAGCAAGGGTTGCAAAGCATAGGGCCGCCAAGAAGCTGAAAGGATAGGCCGCTGCGAGGCATCAGTTGCACTCCTTTGAAATTATGGCATCATGCGGCATGACCATCTGGAACCTTTGGCCGCTCGTTTCGGCAATCATCATCGGCAACGCCGTCTGCTTTGCATTCTTCATGGCAGCACTCCGTTGCAGTCAGCTTCAGAAGGCAGGCGCAAAAGACGACGAATTGCCGTGGTGGGTTTACCTTGGCCTGATCGTTGCGCCCGTGCTGATGGCTGGTGGCGTTGCATCACTGAGCTAGCGCCTCCCCGCCTTCACGCATCGGATGCCGCAGAAGCGCCTCCAGGATGCGCCGAACGCCTGCGCTCTTGGTCGCCTGCGCAATGGCCGGGGCCAAAACCTGCCCCGCATTGCTGGACATAAGCGCCTGTGCAATCAGCATCCGCGTCGGTTCGTTCTGGCCTTTCAGGATCGGCCCAAGCGCCCCGGCCACCTTCTGCACCATGTCGCCGAATTGCAGGTTTGCGGCTGCTTTCCCTGCCTGCATGACTTCCCCGGAAATGCCATCCATCGCGCCTTGGTCTGCAAGGTTGTCCGCAGTTCGCGACCCGCCCAGGGCACGGTTTTGTGTCTCCCACATAACATTTTCACGGCCAAGACGGTCCGCATACAGGCGCGGGTCCGTTGCCATAGCGTCAGCTTCCGCGACCCGCTTGGGGCTTTGCAGCGGCTTGGCGCGGTTGGCGGTCGGGGCGGTCATCTTTTCCAGTTGCTCAAGCAGCCGGTCGCCATATCCCGTGCGGGCCGCACCCTGTTCCGCAGCCGCCATTGCGCCAAAGCGCGGCACGTTGTCAGCCGCCCGGCCACGGGTCGCCATCAGAGCGCCTTCGTCCACCGCGTCGATAACCTTGGACGCGGACCGGAACCCGTCATTGGCGGTGCGATACATGTCCGACGAGCCTTCCAGCGCCGCGTCCAGTGCCCCGTAAACATCCGACAATTCCTTGGGGACGGTCTTGCCGGATTTGCGAAGCCCTTCCATCGTCGTGAACATGTCTTGCTTGATGTTCAACACGCTGTCGAAGTCGATAAGCTGCTGATCGCCCGTCGCCATTTGCGCCCGCAGAGCCTTCAGCCTCTTACCGATAACCGTATCCGCGAGGGCAGATTCCCCCAGGATCGGGTCGCGCTTGGTGAGGCCGTCAATCAGATCAATCGTGTCATTTAGGTTGACCGGGGCGGCATTGCCCCTAGCGGCATCATAGGCGGCGTCTGCGGCTGTGCTGCGCGCGTCAATCAGCCCGGTCTGTGTCTTGGCCGCAGTGGTGCCCTTCACGTCGAAAGCGTCTTCCACGAATGACCCGACCCGCTCGGGCTGACCTGCCTGCCGTGTCGCCAGAAACTCCGCCACCTCGTCCCCAGGCGCACCACCGGCCCGCGTCAGGCCATTGGCCGCGCGCTGCCCCGGAAGGCCCAAGGCATCCATCAGGCGATATTCCGGTTGCCCCTCACGGGCTGCAGCCGCAATCAGTGCATCAATGTCCGGCGCGGTTCTCCCACTGCGCATCAGGGCGTCAGCAATGGCGCGGTTGGCCTTGGTCTGGCTGGCCTTGCCGAACATCTGCGGCAGGCCTTCAAAAACCCCCCGCTTGGCAAGCGTGGCCGCGCCGATCACGGCAGGGGCGGCAATCCCCGCGCCAAGGCCGATCAGGCCACCTTTGATGGTTTCCCCGACAATCCCGCGCCC
>JADYXV010000314.1 GCA_020853995.1 Novosphingobium sp. | reverse complement strand
TCTGGCGCGGGCAACCCGACAGATTGCAGCAAATCTATTTCAATCGTGCGGCACATTGCATCAAGGGGAAGGTCGTGAACGGTGTTTGAAAACGGATCGACCAGTTCGTTTCCGATTGCGAGTACCGCCAGAAACATCAATCCGGCAATTGTCGAACCGAGCGGCGTGGCAAAGCCCAGCGTCTCGACCAGCCCAAACGGCAGCAACACGCAGAATACGTGTGCAAAAAGCGTTGGATAAAAACGGAAATGGCTGGGAAGCGGCGTGTTTTTCAACCGCTCCATGCCGCCTTGGGCATTGGCGAGATCGATCAGCACACGCTCAATTGCAACTTGCTGGATCGTATCGATCCAACCACGACGGCGTACACCGTCGATCTGCTGGCCGACCCCATCCAGAATGGCATTGGCAACATTTGCCCGCACCATCGCGTCTGATTCATCAACCTTGGAAAGATAACCCGTTACCGCATCATCAAATGGCAAGCGCCGCAGTTGGCAGCGCAAGGCATTGACGTAAGCAATCTGGCGGAAAACGATGTCACGCGTCAGGGAAATGCCTTGTGGTTCAGGCATGAAACTGCCGGTCATCCGCGCAAGATTGCGGCTGGCATTGATCATAGCCCCCCACAACACGCGGCCTTCCCACCAGCGCTGATAGGCCGAATTGCTCCGAAAGCCGAGAAACAGCGCAACCGCTGATCCCAGCAAAGTCAGCGGCAATTCGGGAGCGCGGAACGGCAGGACATAATAGGTTACGGTGACCAGAACGTCCCAAAAGAACAGAAACGTCAGCGGCTTCCAGACATTCCGGACGATCGTACCGGGTGACGGGATGGGTTTGACGATCATGCAGCCGGCCCTGCGGCATTAAAAGCGGGGTCGAGATACCGGTCGTTCATGGTCAGTTCTCTTTGATACCAACGCGAAGAATGGCACCGCAATGCCCAGATTTAGCGTCGCTTCCGCAACGTCAGCACTGCCCGAAAAGCACGACAGCCATGACGATTAACCGGCAAGGGCCAGCAGCGCTCCACGATTGACAATCTCAACTTCGCGGCGAGAAGGCAGTTCCACAACACCATCATTTTTCAGCTTGGTGAATTGGCGGCTCACAGTCTCAATCGTCAGCCCCAACAAATCGGCCACTTGCTGGCGCGAAAATGGCAAGGAGAACCGCTTGGCAGGCCCGAAAGCTGCCGAACAGCCGCTATCAGCCAGACGGTCCGACATTTCCAGAAGGAACGTCGCGATCTTTTCCGATGCGTTCTTGCGCCCCAGCAGCATCATCCAGGACCGGGTTCGATCCAGTTCCGCCAGCGTGCGTTCAAGCAATTTGTGTTCAAGTTCAGGATGATCGCGCGCAAACCTGTCAAAATCATTGCGCGAAAACACGCAGACCCGCGCATCTGTCAGGGCCACAACACTTGCGCTGCTGGTTTGCCCGAACGGACGCCCGATGAAATCTGAAGGATAGGCCACGCCGACGATCTGCTCCCGGCCATCTTCTGTGCTGGTCGTAAGCTTGAGCACGCCTTCGATGACATTGGCGACGAGCAGCGAGTCATCGTCTTCCCAAATCAGGGGTTCGCCCGCAGTGACGTTTCGGCGGCGGCCGATGTTATTGAGCGCAACAAGCTCCGCATCGTCAAGGCCGGAGCAAATCGCACGGTTACGAACGACGCATGTATCGCATGAACTCATGACATTGCGTTACCATTGCACGCAACGTCCCGCAATTGGCGAAAGTGCCAGAGCGTCAGCCCGAACATTAGAATAGGGCGCGGGATACCATCAACCGCAAAAAATGGGGCGGCCGGAATGCCGGGCCGCCCGAGTCGGGGAGAAATCGGCGAAAAAGAGATGAACCCAGAAAAGGAAACACCCCGTTTCGTCGACGTCATACCTAGGAAGCGAACAAGGCCCCCACCTTGACCGATATCAAAAACGCAAACAATTTTCAGCTTTGCGCGAGAAGTCGCGCCTTGTTCCGGACAGGATCAGACGCCGGGCAAATCTGCAACATCGTGATACTTGCCGCGGAAAAACAGCAGCGGCGTCCCGTCGTCGCTCCGGTCAAGCGCTTCAACCGCGCCAACGACCAGCAGATGATCGCCAATGTCTTCGACCCGCTCGACCGTGCAATCAATCCATGCAATCGCATCGTCGAGCAGCGGCTGGCCCGACGGACTGACGCTGTGCGCCAATTCGGCAAACTTGTCTTCAGAGCGGGCGGCAAAACGGTTGCACAAATCCAGTTGGCCAGCGCCTAGCACATTGACACAGAACCGGCCGATGCTGGCGATTTTGGGCCATGTGCTCGACCGTTTGTCATGGAAGAAACCCACCAGCGGCGGATCGAGCGAGATCGATGAGAACGATCCGACAACGAGACCATGACGCTGCCCGTCAGCGTCGATAGCGGTGATTACACAAACGCCGGTCGGCCAGGTGCCAAGGACGTTACGAAAGTGGCGTGGATCGATCATTCGCGCCCACTGCTGGTAAACGCCCAAAACGTCAACCACCTTCCCTTTTGGGCTATTCGAAGAAAGCAATAGCCCGCCCCTTGGTGCTCGTTCGCGTTTGTATTTCTGGCAGGCCCAGGACACGAAACGCTGTGTGCGGGAAGCGCTGCGCTCCAGCGATTTTACGGCGCGCTCTGACAATTCCGAAAATGGTCGAATTCGCGAAACGGCGGGGTTTCAGACCAGATCAGCCCAGCTTCAACAAATTGAAAAAAAGACAAGCCAAAAGCGAAATCACACTGTAAAGGCCGCGCGAACTGCATCGCCAGAGTCTTGTGGGATAATTCGAGGCCAGAGCGATGCGCAGCGGTGACCGTTGCGCAAACAGCCGGCAGACTGACCCTACAAAAACGTGCTGCTTAAGCGGCCAGACAAGCGATGACCTATGATATTTGAAAATTTGCCAGCCCCTCTCGCCAAGGCTTTGGAGGATCACGGCTATACCGCCCTCACCCCGGTTCAGGCCTCGGTAAGCCAGCCGGAAGCTGTCGGCCGCGACATGATCGTTTCGGCCCAGACCGGTTCAGGCAAGACGGTGGCGTTCGGCCTCGCAATGGCCAACGAACTGCTTGGCGATGCGCCGACAATGCCATACACCACATCGCCATTGGCGCTGGTGATTGCGCCAACCCGCGAACTGGCATTGCAGGTAAGCCGCGAACTGACGTGGCTTTATGCTCCCACCCAAGCGCGCATTGCCACATGCGTCGGCGGCATGGACGCATCGCGCGAACGCCGCGCCCTTAGCCACGGCGCACATATCGTTGTGGGCACGCCGGGCCGCCTGCGCGATCACCTTGAACGTGGCGCGCTTGACCTTTCGGCCCTGCGTTCGGTTGTGCTGGATGAAGCCGATGAAATGCTCGACATGGGCTTCCGCGAAGATCTGGAAGAACTGCTGGATGCGACGCCCGAAGGCCGCCGCACATTGCTGTTTTCGGCCACCATGCCCAAGCCGATCGAGGCGCTGGCCAAGCGTTACCAGCGCAATTCGCTGCGTATTTCGACGGTTGGCGAAGATCGCGGCCATGGCGATATTGCTTATCGCGCCGTCGCCGTGGCTCCGGCTGAAATCGAAGCCGCTGTCGTAAACCTGCTACGCTATCACGAAGCCGAAACGGCAATGCTGTTTTGCGCAACGCGCGATAACGTGCGCCGCCTGCATGCCACGCTGGTAGAGCGCGGCTTTACCGCCGTTGCGCTTTCGGGGGACCACAGCCAGTCGGAACGCAACAACGCGTTGCAAGCGCTGCGAGACCGGCGCGCCCGCGTTTGCGTTGCCACAGACGTTGCTGCGCGCGGGATCGATCTGCCCTCGCTCAGCCTTGTGGTTCACGTTGAAATTCCGCGCGATGCCGAAACATTGCAGCACCGTTCGGGCCGGACGGGCCGTGCGGGCAAGAAGGGCACCGCCGTGCTCATCGTGCCCTTCCCGCGCCGCCGCCGCGTGGAAATGATGCTGCGCGGCGCGCGCATCAATGCCGAATGGGCCGAAGTGCCATCGCTTGAAATGATCCGCGCACAGGATCGCGTCCGTCTTATGAAAACCATTCTGGCACCGGTAGAAGTCGACGAGGACGATCTGGAAATCGGCCGCGCTCTGCTCGAACAGCGTTCGCCCGAAGAACTTGCCGCGGCCCTTGTGCGCGCGCACCGCGCCGCCATGCCGCAACCGGAAGAAATGCTTTCATCGGGCGGCAATGACGATAACCGCCGCGCCCAGCCTGCACACCGTGAAGGCTTTGAAGACACTGTGTGGTTCCGCATGGATGTGGGCCGCCGCCAGAATGCCGATCCGCGCTGGATCCTGCCCACACTGTGCCGCCGTGGCCACGTTTCGCGTCAGGAAATCGGCGCTATCCGCATCACGCCCAACGAAACCTGGTTCCAGGTGCCACGTGCGATTGCCGACAAGTTCGCCGATGCCGTGCGCCGCACCGCCGACCCGAAGGGCGAGGACGAAAACGGCATTCACATTGAACCATCGCCTGATGGTCCGCGTGAAATGGCGCGCGAAAACCGTCGCGGCGATGGAGCCGATGGCCCGCGCGGTCCCCGCAGCAATCCCGGTGGCCCGCGCGGAAACCCGGGCGGTCCACGCCAGTTCCCGCGTGGCCCCCGGCCAGAAGGCGGCAAGCGTCCCGACGGCAAGCCCCACCGCAAAGGTCCGCCACCCAAGCGTTCATGAATAAAAAAAGGCCTCCCGGTATTCTTCCGGGGGGCCTTTTTACATGGCCAACGCACGATGGCCTGGATCGCCCAACCATCGGGCTTGCAGGCCCCAAACATCGGCAATCACTTGCTCTGACAAAGCCTTTACGGGCGCTCCGCAAGCAGCGACACTGCCGTGATCGAGAACGATCACGTGATCGGCGTAATTCATGGCCAGCGCCAGATCGTGCACGACCATCACAACGCCCCTGCCCTGTGACGCCAATTCGCGAAAGCGCAGCGCAAGGGCCTGTTGATGGGCAAGGTCAAGCGCAGCCAGCGGCTCGTCTGCCAATATCCAGTTCGGCTGCGTGGCAAGGACACGCGCAATCAGAGCCCGCGCACGTTCTCCTCCCGACAATTCGGATAAGGGCCGTTCTGCCAGTTGATCAAGCTGCATAAGTCCAAGCGCTTCATCGACCGCACGCGCATTTTCAGCAGGGCTAGTGCGGTGCGGCATGCGGCCAAGTGCGGCGAGTGTGCGGACCGAGATGTTCCAGGCGATATGCGCAGATTGCGGCAAATAGCCCATCCGGCAAGCCCGCTGGTGCGGGGTGAGCTGGCAAAGTGGTTGGCTCTGCAGGGTGACAACACCGCTATCAGGAAGGATCAGGCCGGCCAGCGCGCTGAGCAGCGTCGATTTGCCTGCACCGTTCGGGCCGCAAATGGCAGTAAC
>JADYXV010000313.1 GCA_020853995.1 Novosphingobium sp. | reverse complement strand
TCAAAACGATAGCAGGCCAGATAAACCAACGGTTCATGGCGAAAACCCGGTCTCCGATGCGGCCATGCCAGGCCAGAATGCCTGCCACAAAGCCGACTGCATGAAACAGGAACTGCTGCCACAACAGCGTTTCGATGGGGGCATCGGCGATGGGGGGAACCCAAAGTTCGCTGATGATGCGCAGCACCCCCCATCCGGCCAGCACCAGCATCATGGCAAACGTGCCCGACCCTTCCAATTGCAAAGCGCGCAGTATCCGCCGGCCCGGTTTGATGCGCTGGACGGGAATGGCGGCATAACAGGCGCAATAGCCAAGCAGGACGATCAGGAACCACAAATGGTCAAGCGCCAGGGGCAGGCCAAGAAAACGAGGAGAAGGCTTGTGAAGAAGCAGATCCTGCAGCCGGAACTGCAAGATGCCCAGTGTCGCAAGGCTTGCCATCAGCGGTAAGCCCAATCGGCGGACGCGTTCGCGCAGCCAGACGCCAGCACCCTTTCGCTCGCGCATCATGCCCGCAAAATAGCCCGCCAGCATGAAAAACGCGAACATTCTGAATATATGGGTAAACGAAAGATATCCGCCCACCGCCTGTGATGTCTGAAAAGCCAGCGCGGCAGGCTCGCTTTCGAAAATGGCCTTGGTCGCCACGTGGAACGGCAACCCCAGCAGCAGCAGCAAGGCGCGCGCTGCATCAAGGTGATACAGGCGTTGAACCGGCGCAATCGCCGGCTCGTTAGAAGGTTCAGGCGTAGGCCGGACCACAGGATTGACAAAGGACTGGGCCATGATTCCTGCCCTAACCGCTTATGAATGCCCAAGCGAGAGCTTCATTAGACAAGCTACAAGGAATGGCGGCGTTAGGGCGAAGGTAACCATTTGTGCATAGGTAAATATTCGTAGTTTTTTGGCTTTGGATCAGGCCTGATCGTAATGGTGGTTAGAGGAATTCTGAAAGGTTTGGCGCGCTCGCCAACGCAGGGACGCAGTGGCGATAAAGCGCTGCTTTCGCCCACTGGTTCAGCGTCCGTGCGGCATTCTTCAGCAAATTCCGATATGCTGGCGCGTCAGGCCGTGCTGGATGAATTCGAGCAGGCCGGATTTTCGTGGTTGTGGTCCACTGACAGCGAGGGGCGGCTTTCCTACATTTCCCCTGGCGCTATGGCCAAAGCGCCTGCTCTGGTGGGGAAACTGCTGACGTCGGTGATCGAAACCGATCCAGAAAATCCTGACGAACGATCTGGCCGTCCACTCACTTTCCAGATATCCGCGCACTGCCGGATTTCCGATCTTGTCGTGCGCTTCACTGGTGCTGCCGGCAATGATTTGCGCTGGTGGGCGCTTTCAGGACAACCGTACATGCTCCCGGATGGGACGTTTGCGGGCTATCGCGGGTTCGCACGCGATGTAACCAGCGAATATCGCCGCAAGCGCGAAGATTCACGCGCGGCTGCGTTTGATTCCCTGACAGGCCTGTTCAATCGCCATCGCATGACCGGCAGGCTTGATGCGGTCCTGGCAGCCTTCCGGCCAACCGGACAATGCTGTGGCCTGATGATGATGGACCTTGATCGCTTCAAGCACGTCAACGACACGATGGGCCACCCTGCGGGCGACGAATTGCTGCGACAGGTGGCAGACCGGTTACGCACAGTTGTCGGGGATCGTGGCGAGATCGGCCGTATGGGCGGTGATGAGTTCCAGATCATCATGCCCAACTTTGATGATCGCGGCCAAATGGGCGAGCTTGCGGCAAAGCTCATCCAGATGGTTTCGCAACCTTATGCGATTGACGGCAAGCGCGCAGTAATCGGTGCATCGCTTGGCATTGCGGTGGCGCCGCACGATGGCGATACGCGTGAAGCGCTTGTCGCTTCGGCTGATCTTGCGCTTTATGCTGCCAAGAATGGCGGACGTGGCCAATTCCGGTTCTTCTCATCCGAATTGCAGGATGAGGCTATGGAACGCAGCGTGCTGAATCACGACTTGCGGGAAGCGTTGGTGCGCGAAGAGCTTGAACTGCACTACCAGCCTGTGGTGCGGATTGACGACAACATGGTTGTCGGGTTCGAGGCGCTGATGCGCTGGAACCATTCCGAGCGTGGAGCAATCTCGCCCTCAGTGTTCATTCCGATTGCCGAAGAGAGCAATCTGATCGTGCCTTTGGGTGATTGGGCCTTGCGCCAGGCCTGCACCGATGCTGCAAAATGGCCCCAGAGCGTGCGTCTGGGCGTCAATATATCTTCCGTCCAGTTCGCGAACCCCAGCTTTGTCGCAACGGTGGCTGACGCTTTGGAGCAGAGCGGCCTTGAGCCTCAAAGGCTTGAATTGGAACTGACCGAAAACGTGTTCATGCGCGATACCGAACTGGTAGATGAAGCATTTGCAGCGCTCAAAGGTCTCGGCGTCCGGCTTGCTCTTGATGATTTCGGCAGCGGTTATTCGTCCCTGCGTTATTTGCAGTCCGCGCCGTTCGACACGCTCAAGGTTGATCGCAGCTTTGTCGCAACTTGTGCAGCAGATGATCAGAATAGCGCCAAGATCATCTCGGCCATCATCGGTCTTGCCGATGCGCTGGGTATGGAAACGACCGTTGAAGGGGTCGAGGCGTTCGACCAGTTGGAAGTCGTGCGCGATCGCGGTGCCAAGCAAGTGCAGGGGCACATATTTGCCAATGCCATTCCGGTTGTCGAAGTTAACCGCCACATGGAATCAGGTGCTCTGAAGATTGAACCGAACGGGCCATCGCGGCACCGGATTGAACGGCGCGCGGTGTTCCGGCGCGTCGGGATCATTCATGATGATCATCGTTACGAGGCGGTGATGCGTGATCTTTCACGGGTTGGCGCGCGGATCGATGGACTGTTGGGCGTGCCGGTGGGCACCAACCTTGTGGTGGACCTGGGTGGCGGGCAGCTTGCCGTTTCGGTTGTAACGCGCTCGCAAGGTCCGGTGATCGGCGTGGAGTTTGAAACTCCGTTGACCAGCGATGGTGCGGGCGGGTTGTGCACACGGCACCGCCTGTCGCCGATGATGCTGGCCGTAGCCAATGCCGCGTCGGAAGCTGCACCCAAAGGCAGGCAGCAGTTCATGGAAGTGGCAGTTCGCGGATCGCGCGATCACGGTTAAGCGATTTTTCCGATAGACGGACCCTTGCGCTTGTTCAGGCGTTCCCGCACATCAGCCACAGCCGTTTCTGCCCAAAGGACAAGCCTCTCCCATGCCTACCGGTCTAGTCGCCCTGCTTGACGACATTTCCGTCATTGCCCGCGCTGCTGCATCCTCGCTCGATGATGTCGGGGTTGCCGCGGCCAAGGCGGGATCAAAAGCGGCAGGCGTGGTGATTGATGATGCTGCTGTAACGCCATCTTACGTAACCGACTTTACGCCAGACCGCGAATTGCCGGTGATCCTGCGGATTGCGCGGGGCAGCCTGTTCAACAAACTGGTCATACTGCTACCGGCGGCATTGGCGCTCAGTGCGCTTTTACCGGCGGCCATCACCCCGTTGCTCATGCTTGGCGGGCTGTTCCTGTGCTTTGAAGGCGCGGAAAAGCTGATCGAGAAGTTTGGCGCGGAAAAGATCGGGGAAACGCTGGAGGACGCACCGACAGACGTCGTCGCCTTTGAAAACGACCGGGTTTCGGGGGCCATACGTACTGATATGATCTTGTCTGCTGAAATCATGGCTATCGCATTGGCAGAAGTGTCAAACGAGGGGCTGGTTCAGCAGGGTATCATCCTTGCCGTTGTGGGCATTGCGATTACCGTTGCGGTCTACGGCACAGTGGGGCTGATCGTGAAAATGGACGATATCGGCCTGCATCTGTCCACCAAGGCATCTTCTCTGGCCAAAGCCACCGGCCGTCTCTTGCTGCGGGCCATGCCTATTCTTCTTACTTTGCTGGCTACTGTGGGCACCGCTGCGATGCTTTGGGTTGGGGGCGGGATTATCCTGCACGGGCTCGAAGAACTTGGTGTTCATGGTCCGGCCGACATAGCGCATGTCGCCCAATATGCGGTTGAAACGTCCACAGGCCCGCTTGGCGGCGTGTTGGGCTGGCTGACTTATGCTGTTCTGTCAGCCGTTGTCGGGCTTTTCCTCGGCGCAATTGTAGCAGCCGTTGTGCATGCCGTAGCGAAGGTGCGCGGCAAGCACTGATCGGGCTCGTTACGCAGCGCGGCTCAGCGGGGTAAGCTTGGGCGTTTTGCCTTCGCGATAATGACGGATGGCAAAATCGCTGACGAGGCTTTCGAACACGGCGTCATGCAACGGGTGCTCGAACTCCAGCCCGCTCGACCGGTCGCGTGACCAGATCACGAAAGCGTTTTTGGGGCGCAGGCCTGGCAGCATCAGCTGGATCGCTTCGTCGATGCGCAGCTTTTCCAGGCCCTCGATCCGTGCGCCGTACTGGTTAAGATCCTTAAGGATAACCGTTGACCGTTCCATACCGTGCTTGCAGCGTACCGGAAGCTCTATCCCGACACGCGGGGCGCGGCGATCAGCATACACCTTGTCAAATTCGGTATCGAGCCACATGGCCAATTCTCCGCCCGGCGTTAACTACATCAATTAGGACGGTTGGCGGGAAGGACTTTTCAGGGGCGATGTCGAATTTAACGATACGCTACGAAGTTATGCCGCACGGCGAAGTGTGAAGCCGTTATCCTGAGCGGTGGTGCGGAAACCATCGACCAGCGTTGACAACGCCGTGGCTTCGCCTGCCAAAGCCCGGGCAGCCGCCGTGCTCTGCTCAACCATGGCGGCGTTCTGCTGGGTCATCATGTCCATCTCGCGCACCGCTGCGGTGATTTGTTCAAGGCTGGCAGCCTGATCTACCGCCGCGCGAGTCACTTCATCCAGCAGACTGTTTGCCGATTGTACGCTGCCCGAAATCTGTTCAAGCAAAGTGCCGGTCTCGCCCACGCGTTCTACGCCCGATCCCACCTGCAATCCGCTCGTGCGGATCAGGTCCTTGATACTGGCTGCCGATTCAAATGACCGCTGCGCCAGCGCACGCACTTCTGTTGCAACCACGGCGAAGCCCCTGCCAGCCTCGCCTGCACGTGCAGCCTCGATCCCGGCATTCAATGCAAGCAAGTTGGTCTGGAAGGCGATACCTTCGATCATGTCGATGATCGCGGTGATCTGCTCTGACGATTGCTGGATGCCATCCATCGCTTCGATGGCCTTGTCGACAACCGCGCGGCCTCCATCTGCTTCATCATGCGCAGCGGCAATGGCGGCGCGCGCTTCACAGGCGCGCTCGGACGTCCCTTTGACCAGCGCGGTCACATGGTTCATCGATGCCGAGGATTCTTCAAGGCTGGCTGCCTGGCGCGCATTGCGTTCGGCCAGATTGTCCGACGCGCTGCGGATTTCGCTGGCGCCAGTACTCACCTGGATGCTGGCCAGTTTTACCTGGCCTATCGTGCGGTCAAGTTGTTCCAGCGTCTGGTTGAATGCCGTTTGCAGCGCTGCATATTCTTTAGGCAGGGCATCATTCATGCGGTACTGAAGATCGCCTGCAGCCAGTTTGCCGAGCGCCTGTGCCATCATCGAAACAACTTCGGCCTGTTCCAGCGCACTCAATTCGCGTCCACGCGCCGCCGTTCGGAAAACTTCAATCGCACGGGTAATCTCGCCGATTTCATCTTGGCGGTGCTCGTGACACTCGTTCACATCAAGATCGCCGGTGGCCATTCCTCGCATAGTTGTTGCAACAACTTGCAGCGGATCAAACGCAGTGCGGAAGAGACCGCGAATTGCAATGATCATGAGGCCAATTGCCAGCAGGCCCAGAAAGGCGATCCCGCTCATCGCCCAGGTCACAACTGTGTCCGCATCGGTAGCCACCGATGCAACCCGGTCAGTCGCATTCAAGGTCAAACCTTCAATGGATTTGCGATGCTCGTCAAAAAGACCGCGCGCAGTGCTGTAGCTGGCTTCTGCTGCTGCGGAATTGCCCTGTTCAATGGCGGGCAAGAGTGATTGGTTGACCTCGGTCCAGAATGCTTAAGCTTTCTGCCCTGCCTGATCCTTGAGCGATGCCTTCACATCATCATCAAGAGGGCTTGCATCCCACT
>JADYXV010000312.1 GCA_020853995.1 Novosphingobium sp. | reverse complement strand
GAGAAGTACAACAAGGTCGTCGACGCCTGGACCAAGTGCAACGACAAGGTCACCGAGGCGATGATGTCCACGATCTCGGCTGTCCGCCACGATGCGGACGGGTCGGAGCGTGAGCCGAACTCGGTCTATATGATGGCCCACTCGGGTGCCCGGGGCTCGGTCATCCAGATGAAGCAGCTTGGCGGGATGCGCGGCCTGATGGCCAAACCGTCGGGCGAGATCATCGAAACGCCGATCATCTCGAACTTCAAGGAAGGTCTGACCGTTCTTGAATACTTCAACTCGACTCACGGCGCGCGTAAGGGCCTTGCCGATACCGCGCTCAAGACGGCAAACTCGGGTTACCTGACCCGCCGTCTGGTCGACGTGTCGCAAGACTGCGTTGTGATCGAAGAAGATTGCGGCACCGAACGCGCGCTGGAAATGCGCTCGATCGTTCAGGGCGGCGCAACCATCGCCTCGCTTGGCGAACGCATCCTTGGCCGTACGTTGGCCGAAGACCTTGTCGAAGCCAAGACCGGTGAAATCGTGGCATTCAAGGGCGATCTGCTCGACGAACCTGCGATCACCCGCATCGAAGCGGCTGGCTTCCAGTCGGCGCGCATCCGCTCGCCACTGGTCTGCGAAGCAACGCAGGGCGTGTGCGGCAAGTGCTACGGTCGCGATCTGGCGCGTGGTACGCCTGTCAACATCGGTGAAGCTGTCGGCGTTATCGCGGCACAGTCCATCGGTGAACCGGGCACGCAGCTGACCATGCGTACGTTCCACATCGGTGGTGCGGCGCAGGTGAACGAACAGTCGCACCTGGAAGCGATCAGCGATGGTACCGTGGTTTATCGCGATATCCCGACGATCACTGACAAGCGCAACCGTCGTCTGTCGTTGGCGCGCAACGGTGAAATCGTGCTGATGGATACCGATGGCCGCGAACGCGCGATCCACCGTGTTCCTTACGGTACGCACCTTATCCATGAAAACGGTGCAACCGTTTCTCAGGGCGATCGTCTGGCCGAGTGGGATCCGTTCACCACGCCGGTTATCACTGAAAAGCCGGGTATCGTGCGCTATCAGGATCTTGTCGATGGCAAGACGCTGACCGAGCAGACCGACGAAGCCACGGGCATGACCAGCCGCGTCATCACCGAAAACCGTTCGATCAACCGCAGCAAAAAGGAGGACCTGCGTCCTCGTTTGACCCTGCTTGATGACGATTCAGGTGAAGCAGCACGCTACCTTCTGGCCGTGGGCACCACGCTCTCGGTCGAAGATGGCCAGCGCGTTGAAGCGGGTGAAATTCTGGCTCGTGCATCGCGCGAAGCTGCGAAAACCCGCGACATCACCGGCGGTCTGCCGCGCGTTGCCGAACTGTTCGAAGCGCGCAAGCCCAAGGACAATTCGATCATCGCCAAGATTGCCGGGCGCATCGAATTCGTGCGGGACTACAAGGCCAAGCGCAAGATCGCGATCATTCCGGAAGAGGGTGATCCGGTCGAGTATCTGGTGCCGAAGAGCCGCGTGATCGACGTGCAGGAAGGCGACTATGTCAAGAAGGGCGACAACCTGATCTCGGGTTCGCCTGACCCGCATGACATTCTTGAAGTGATGGGCGTTGAGGCTCTGGCCGAATACCTCGTTGCAGAAATTCAGGAAGTTTACCGTCTGCAGGGCGTGAAGATCAACGATAAGCACATCGAGGTGATCGTTCGCCAGATGCTTCAGAAGGTTGAAATCACCAACGGTGGCGACACCACCTTGCTCGCCGGTGAACAAGTCGATCTGGAAGAAATGCTTGAAGTGAATGCCAAGCTTGAGGAAGGCTTCGCGCCAGCCGAAGGCAAGCCGGTGCTTTTGGGCATCACCAAGGCATCGCTCCAGACGCGTTCGTTCATCTCGGCAGCCTCGTTCCAGGAAACCACCCGCGTGCTCACGCAGGCGGCGGTTGAAGGAAAGACGGACTCGCTGATCGGTCTGAAGGAAAACGTGATCGTTGGTCGCCTGATCCCTGCCGGGACCGGCGCGGGCATGAACCGTATGCGCGTTGCGGCAACGTCGCGCGATGCGGCACTGCGCGCTTCGTACCGCAAGCTTCAGGAATCGCTGATCGCGCCAAAGACGGCTGCACAAGAGCATGCCGCCGAACTGGCGCAAGGCCCTGAAGCAGCCATCGGCGATGATCCGCTGGCCGCTGTCGAAGGTGAAACCCACGGCCTTGATGCCGATGCCGGTGATTACATGATCAAGGGTGACGACGAGGCCTGAGCCTTTTCGTTAGCCTAGCCAAATAGAAGACCCCGCTGGAGCGATCCGGCGGGGTTTTTCTTTTGCAGCCACACGCGTTATTACTAATCGGGTTTTGCGAAAGTGCCCGAAACACTCGAATTAACTGCACCTCGTTAACTATGCTGACCGAAACCGGGCGGCATGGAGCGCTTTTTTGCATGATCAAGGACCAGACATCGCGCGGGGCCAAGCTGGTCATCGGCTTGCTCGTCATGGCAATTGTGCTGGCGTCTGTGGGCATCGGCTACATCCGCTTCGGTGGTCCGCTGCACCGGCAAAATCTTTTGCAGGACGAATTGCTCGCCGATATTCTGCCGCCACCTGCATTTGTGGTGGAGCCCTATCTCCATACTACAAGAGTACTGGTTGATCCCGCCCACGGCAAAGCTGCACTGGCTGCACTGGCCGAGGAGCATGCGCTTTTCCTGCAACGCAAAGCCTACTGGAAGGACGCTCCGGTTCCCGAGGAACTGCGCGATCAGGTTTCTGCCACGATCGGCACTGCGGATGCGTTCTGGGCGGCGCTCGATGCGCGGTTCATTCCCGCACTAAAGGCTGGCAACTTCGACGTAATGCGCCAGGTCCATGCTGGAGAACTTACTCCCGCTTATGAAAGCCAGCATGCCGCCGTCGCCAGCCTTGTCGAAAAATCTGGCGCTTACCGTGCCGATCTGATGGATTATGCCTATACTGTCGTTGCGTTTCTTATTGGCGGCTTTTCGCTCCTTGCCTTGACTGTCATCGGGCTGATTCACGCCGCTGCACGCATGATCCGCAATCGTGTGGTCGCGCCACTGGTCGATACGGCCGAAACGATGCAGCGCATGGCTGATGGTGATTACAGCGAAGTTGGCGTGGCACCTGATCGCAACGATGAAATCGGTATCATGGCGCGGGCGATGGCTGTGTTCCGCAGCAACGGCATTGCTCGCCAAACCGCTGCGCAGGATCAGCAAGTGGTTGTCGCGGCCTTGTCGGCAGGGCTTGATTGCATGGCGCGACAAGACCTTGAATATCGCATCGATGAGGCATTTCCCGATGGCTACGAGGAACTGCGCCTGAATTACAATTCGGCAGTCGATTCTCTGGCCGAGGCATTGCGCACCGTTCGTGTCGGATCGGCCAGCCTGACGGCTGCCATTTCCGAAATTCGCGCCGCGAGTAATGATCTGGCCTTCCGCAACGAACAACAGGCATCCAGCCTGGCACAGACTGCGGTATCGATGAGCGAGGTAACCGCCAGCGTGCGTGACACTGCGGCCGGTGCGCGCACCGTGCAGGAAACGATCAACGCAACTCACCGTCAGGCCAGCGAAGGCGGTGAAGTGGTGCGCCGTTCAGTGGCGGCGATGGCCGCGATCGAGGCATCGGCGCAGGAAATAAGCCAGATCATCACGGTGATCGACGGAATAGCGTTCCAGACCAACCTGCTGGCGCTCAATGCCGGTGTCGAAGCGGCGCGTGCCGGTGAGGCAGGGAAGGGCTTTGCCGTCGTTGCTCCCGAAGTGCGTGCATTGGCGCAGCGCTCGGCCGAAGCGGCCCAGAATATCAAGGTATTGATCGAAACCAGCACTGCCCAAGTGGGTCAGGGTGTTACCCTTGTCGGCGAAACAGGTGAGCGGCTGGGCGGAATTGTCGAACAGGTCGCAAAAATCGACGAACTGATCACGCGTATTGCACAGGCAGCAGGCAGTCAGGCAGAAAGCCTTGGCAGCGTGAATCTGGCGGTGGCAGACATGGACAGGATGACACAGGCCAATGCTGCGATGGTCGAGGAATCATCGGCTGCAACCCATAGCCTTTCGGCCGAGGCCGAGCGGCTGATGCAACTGGTCTCCTCGTTCCGCACGCGTGAGAAAGGCTCGCGTCCTGCGCACGTTGCGAACCCGGAAGGTATGCGTCGAAGCTCTTCGCTTCAGGCTGAACGCCCCGCGCCGCGCGTCGCGCTTGCAGCCGGTTTATACAACAAAGCCCGGCAGTCCAAAGGGACGTGCCGGGCCTGATTACTGGCTTGAATTCAGCCGGACTTAGCGGCCTTTGCGGTGCTCGCCCTTGACCCAGCGCACAGTGCCGGACGAAGCGCGCATAACGACGCTTTCCGTGGTCATGACACCGCTTTTGTGAACCTTGACGCCTGCGAGCAGCGACCCGTCCGTCACGCCCGTTGCGGCAAAGATGCAGTCGCCCTTGGCCAGTTCGATCAGATCGTACTGCTTGTTCAGGTCTTCGATGCCCCACTTGTAGGCACGCTGCTTTTCGTCATCGTTGCGGAACAGCAGGCGGCCCTTGAACTGGCCACCTACGCAGCGCAGCGCCGCAGCGGCCAGAACGCCTTCCGGCGCGCCGCCAGTGCCCATATACATGTCGATGCCGGTGTCATCGTTAGTGACTGCAATCACGCCAGCAACGTCGCCATCGGGGATGAGCGAGATGCCGCAGCCAAGCGCGCGCAATTCGGCGATCAGTGCTGCATGGCGCGGGCGATCCAGCACGCAAACGATGATGTCGCCGGGCTCAACGCCCTTGGCCGCAGCCACGGCCTTGACGTTTTCGGTCGGCGATTTGTCAAGATCGATGATGCCTTCGGGATAGCCGGGGCCAACCGCCAGCTTGTCCATGTAAACGTCTGGTGCGTTCAGCAGGCCGCCTTCTTCGGCAACGGCCAGCACGGCAAGTGCATTGGGGCCAGCCTTGGCGGTGATCGTCGTGCCTTCCAGCGGATCAAGTGCGATGTCGATCTTGGGGCCGCGTCCCGGTGCCGCGCCAACTTTTTCACCAATGTAGAGCATCGGCGCTTCATCGCGCTCGCCTTCGCCGATGACGACGGTGCCGTCCATTTCAAGTTCGTTGAACGCAGCGCGCATGGCTTCGACGGCTGCGGCATCTGCTGCCTTTTCATCACCACGGCCAATCAGGCGGGATGCGCCAATGGCAGCGGCTTCGGTCACACGGACCATTTCGAGCACGAGAACACGATCAAGAACTTGTGATGCGGCGGGGGTTTTGGGCTGGTCGGTCACGATGGCTCCCTATAGGTCTAAGCGCGGAACGATCACGCAGGCCGTATGTTCAGCCATTGTGCAGGGTCAAACCGGCATTACCGGATCGACGCAGGCCTTTGACTATGCAAACGTATGCGTGAACATCAATTTAAGACTGAGCGATAAATACGTGGCTCAGGTGACGTGGGTATGACCAAAGGCAGTAGACGCGAGGGCAGGGTCTTGTCGAGACACAGAGTAACAGTTCTGGCAGGCATTGCGCTTCTTTTTGCAGCAATGCCGGGCTTGGCCCTGGCGCAAGCCGGTGAAACCGCAGCCGTTCAGGGCCCTGCGCTGCCCGGTGCATCTGCCCCGCAGGACGATGCTGCAATGTCGCAAAGGCTGCTGACCGGCAGACAGGCTGAACGATGCCGCCCGATGCAGCGCGCCGATGGCACAATTGTGGTGTGCGGCGGCAAGGAGGCGAGCGAGAAAGAGCGCCTGCCTCTGCGTGGCGAAACTGATGGCGCAAAATCGACTGACGATGGAAGGCCCCGCGCGCCCAATGTTTCGGGCCTGCGCGATTGCAGCCGAGGCTGCATCGGCCTTGGCGGTGTACCGGCTCCGGTCTATTACTTCGATATCAAGGCATTGCCTGCGCCGCCGCCGGGATCAGACGCAGACCTCATTGCCAAAGGCGAGATGCCTGCGCCGTAATCCGTTCAGTCACCCAGAATGTGCATCACCAGCGGGGCCTCGGCCAGTGCGGGCGAGCCTTCAAGCAGGCGCAAGGCTTCAGTGATCGCGCTTTCAGGCCCTTCATGCGTAACCATTGCCACCATCACTTGCGCGTTGTCCGAATTGCCTTTTTGAATCAGGCTTTCGATTGAAACACCGGCATCGCGCATAGCGGCGGTAATCTCGGCCAAAACGCCGGGACGGTCTGCCACGTTGAAGCGGATATAGGCCTTGCCCGTGCGATGCCCGACATCGGCAGGCGCGGCGTGGTCCAGTTCGGCCACCGGGATCGAGAACGGCGCACCGATATCACCGCGCGCAATGTCGATAAGGTCGGCCACCACGGCGCTGGCCGTCGGGCCATCACCGGCACCGGCACCCTGAAACAGCAGGCGACCCACGAAGTTGCCCTCGGCCACAACCGCATTGGTCGCGCCATCCACATGCGCCAGCGGATGATCGCGGTGAACCAGATGGGGGTGTACGCGCTGGAACAGGCGGCGGTTGCCCTGTGCGTCGATCTCGGTCTGCGCCATGCCGATCAGGCGGATGTAATAACCCAGCGCATCGGCCTGTGCGATATCGGCGGCAAGCACGCGGCGGATGCCGGTTGCGGCCACCGGTTTGAAATCAACTGCTGTGCCAAAAGCGATGGACGAAAGAATCGCCAGCTTGTGCGCGGCATCGATCCCGTCAATGTCGAAGCTGGGGTCGGCCTCGGCATAGCCCTTGGCCTGCGCTTCGGCCAGAACATCGGCGAAATCGCGGCCAGTATCCTCCATTGTTGACAGGATATAATTGCAGGTGCCGTTCAGAATGCCATAGACCCGCGCGATCTCGTTGGCTGCAACGCCTTCTTTCAGGCCCTTGATCACCGGAATGCCGCCTGCGACAGCGGCTTCGAACTTCAGCGCGACTTTGGCCGCTTCGGCTTTGGTTGCCAATTCAACGCCGTGATGGGCAATCATCGCCTTGTTGGCAGTAACCAGCGCCTTGCCGGCTTCAAACGTGGTGCGCGCAAGGGCAAGCGCCGGACCATCGGCACCGCCGACCAGTTCGACCACCACATCCACATCGGGCCGTTCACCCAGGATGACCATATCGTCTTCCCAGGCGTAACGCGAAACGTCAAAGCCACGGTCCTTGTTGCGGTTGCGTGCGCTTACAACGGTAATCTCGATGGGCCGGCCCGCGCGGCGCGCGATCAGGTCGGCATTTGCCTCGATCACCCGGATCACCCCGCCGCCAACTGTACCAAGTCCGGCAAGTGCGATGCGCAATGGTTCGCTCATATCTGTTCCGTCCGCCTGAATAGTCGCGCGCGCCTTAGGCCACAGGCGCGCGCGGGGCAACAGGGGGAAATGCCCGGCATCTGCGGTAACAACTGCTGTCAGCGCATGACTGCAGGGCGTGTGCGGGTGCATTCCCCCAATTCGCGCAACACAAAGGCATAGTCTTGCTCTGCCATACGTTGATCTTCGGCGCTTCCGGAAAGAGCAGCGCGCGGTGGAATGGATTGCGGCAAAAAGCAGGCGAGACGATACCATGTCAGTGTATCGCGCGCTGGCGGGCGCGCGGCCTGGTCAACGATCTCGGACAAGCTCACGCCCCAGGTGCGTCCCATATCGGGACGCCGGACAACGGATAACGAGACCGGTGCGTTGTTTTCGGTCTGGAGGAACAATTGCGTCTCGCCCTCATCTGCCAGATTTCCGGGCACGAACAGGACTTCACGCAAGGCCTTTATAGGTGGCGGTGCTTCGGGGGACAGCAATTCTGCCAGAATCGTGCGGACCCTTGCCTCCACGCCCGGTGACCATGCAATCTGCGCGCCGCCATCCACCAGCCGCAATTCACCCGCCCTGCCGGTAACCGTGCGCGCAAAGATAAGCACCTGCGCTTTCGATAGCTTGGGCACCTTGCCTTTGCCATCGAGCGGAACGTCTGCAAGATAACGTACGAATTCCCCCATTGCCGGTCCGGAAAGCAGTGCACTTGTCCGCGCCTCGACCAGAATTCGCGCCATGCCGGGTTGCAAGCCGGGCGCTTGTTCCGGCTTGAGACGGGTAACCTTGCGTACCTGGACGCGCGCAACAATCTCGGCCGCGTCGCTCAATCCAGCCAGATCGGCGTAAGTCAAAGCGTCCG